>DLGL01000127.1:0-3886 GCA_002482685.1 Bacteriovoracaceae bacterium UBA7695
CCCAGACTGGAAAAGATCCGGCTTGAGGCCCCTAAAGACTTAATGGCAAAAGAGCGCGTTGAGTTTTCGATGAAAAATTTCTAAAAATTATTTAGAAAAGAAACTTTATCCAATATTTCCGGGAGAGATTCAGACTCCACTCCATGCAGACTCCAGAATGCAGTAGCCTCGTAAGTCAGAGAAGCTGTGATTTGGTTACCGTAGATTTTTAAAAAATGATTAAGGCCATCACGAAGTTTAAGCATCTCTTTTGAGTGCCCGGCAATCGTAAAAGTGACACTTCTATCATTTTCCAGAAGATGAAATCCACACTGCTTGAGGGCGTTGATGACATAAATGGAACTTGAAGACTTATCGATATCCAGATGGATCTCATGCTTTTTAAAGCGGTCATTTTTATGGCGACCCAGATGACGGGTGGCTAAAGAAAATGGTACGGGGATAGTTATGTCTCCATCAACTTCTTTTTTCCACTTGATATCTTCCATGACAAATTCACATTGAATAAGTCCCACGAAAGAACATTCATCGGCCCATTTTTTTATCTTCAGGCATTCGCTGCGAACTTCGTTGGATGTTGCGGGCGCGTAGAGGTATTTCGTCAAATGGCGTGCGGCCACAGGTGTGCCGTTAACTTCTATTTCGTGTTGAAAATCATCATAATGAAATCCACCGTCATTGATCATTCGATCAAGAAGTGCGGCCGGTAAATGGGCGGCATCCATATGCAGATGAAAGGCTGGTGTATCCATCCTTAAGAAATACTGCACTCATATGGGTTTGTGTACTGGTGCATTTCGCACCAGATTCAGCCTAAAAGATTAGAATGCGCAGGCCTTACGAATAAACTTAATTAAATTCGCAGCTTCGGGTGAATCATCATAGTGCAGCGTGGAGGTTACACCATCGATACTGACAGAAAATGATATTTCTGAGGATATGGTTCTGCCGGTAGAAGCCGCTAAAGCTGTCGGGATAAGTTCCTTCACACCAAAAGACTTAATGGCTTTTGTGTTGGAAAAACCGATAGTACCTTTATTGTACGCGATCTCTTGAGTGACGATATCATTAACGATAGAGCATTTCTCGTTTAAGTTTCGTGTGTGAAATTCGGTAACAGCAAATAGTGAAGCAGAAAAAAAGAGAACACCTGAGGCAATAATTTTTTTCATAAAAACTCCTGAATAGTTTATAGACTCTTTAATATATCAAAAAAATCTGGCGGGGTTTGCGATAAGAGAAGTTTCCTTCTGATCGCTTCGCCATTTTCAACACCATCTAACATATAGCGGGAGACGGATTTACTTTGTTTAAGTAATCCTCTGAGCGAGATAGATTCTGATTCAAGCTGAGTCCGGTACTCTTGGAAAAACTCTTTTATCTTTTGCAGTCTTTCGTGACTTGTTTCTTCTCTGAATCCGCGCTTGTAGGTTTGCGCCATCCAGGGAAATTTTAGTGCTCCCCGGGCCACCATCACTGCGTGACAGCCGGTTTCTTTAAGCATTCTGTCTACGTCCGCAGAACACCAGATATCACCATTACCGACGATGGGGACTTGAGAGATTTTAACAGCTTCCTCTATGTAATTCCATTCGGCCGGAACTTTATACATCATATCTCTGGTTCTACCATGAACAGTGATCATTTCAATACCTTCGTCATTCAGTAGGCGGATCGAATCCTTGAATCCAGAAGTATCATGAAAACCTGTTCGTATTTTTGCGGTTAATCTTCCTGGAAAATTCTCCCGGATGTTTTTAATAAGTGAGCGCAAAGTGTTCAGGTCCAGGAGTAGCGATGAGCCTCCACCATTTTTTGTAACAGTGTTTGAGGGACAGCCCAGGTTAATGTCCATCCAGGGATAACCCAGCTGTGCCACGTCCTTAACCATCTCAACGGTAAAAGAGCGGTGAGAAGTGAGTATCTGAAACATTGTTTTATCTTTCACCCATCCAACGTCTGAGAGCTCTTTTCCAAAATGAGTGACTAAATGTTTGAGAGGATATTTTCCGGCCGAAGGAACACGAAGAAAGTCGGTGGCAAGGTAGTCCCATTCTGGATAAAGCTTCAGGATCGTTTTCCTGAAAGCTTCATCAGTGATGCCTTCCATAGGAGCAAAAATAAGGGATCCGTAGGGAACGGGGCTAAGTTTTTGCAAAGGTTTCCCGTCCTAATAGAAAGGTTAGAATTAAAAGTTTAATACTATCTAGTGTGACGTACATGTTGTGAAAAAATTGATGCTCTTGCTGGATATCATTTATGTCTCCCAGGCCGCTCTGGCCCAGAGCTTCGGCTTCTTTCCAGAGGTAAGTGAGAGAAGTTATTTTAGGGGTGAGGTAGGCGACATAAACCATCACAATTGCCCAGGCAGCTAAAACCAGCGAGAGTTGAAGTTTTCCTCTGCGGTTTATTTTAAAGTGAACCAGAGTAACGACGATCAAAAGCGAAGAGACAATTATTTCAAGACCATTGAGCCTGGCAAAAAGAGTGGCCCCTAATTCTCCGGCATTAAAAAAATCATTTATTACACGAAACACAGCAGGGACGACAGCAAAGTCTATGATGACCGTCCATCCCCACCAGATACTGACTAAAATGAGAGTTAGCTTCTTAGTCATTATAGATGCGAGAAAAACAGCTGTACTCACTTGCCCCGTATCCCTCAAGTTGAACATCAACTATTAAGAGATCAGAAGATTTTCCAATGGCGCTACTTTGAACGGCCACTGAACCTTCAACTACTCCATCAACGATTTTAAAAATATGATGAGAATTTTCAACCTTATCAAAAGCAATCTTAAAAAGAATTCTTTCGTCCTCAGGATTCTGCATCCCTGAAGAAAGAAAAAGTGTCCCTTCATTGAGAGTCTGAAGATTAACAACTGCCACATCAGTTGAATCACCAAGGGTGGTGCATTGAATATATTGGCGAGCAAAGGCTTGAGATGAAACAATAAGAGAAAGAGCGAGTAAGAGATTTTTCATTTTTTCTTCCTTGGATTATTTACGTTTGATATATCAAACGCCCAGGAAAATGAGAAGAAAAAATCCTATGTCGTCAGAGTTAGAACTAACTTTCTGGGTGTAGCCTGTCTGCGAAATTCGCATAAATAAATTCCCTGCCAGGTTCCCAGGTTGAGTTTCCCGTTAGTGATAGGAATTGAGACTGAGCTTCCTGCTATTATCGACTTGATATGCGCAGGCATATCATCTGTCCCTTCGACAGTATGTTGGTAGAACGGCTTGTTTTCAGGGGCCAGGTCATCAAAGCTCCGGTCCAGATCGTGGCGGACGGTATTGTCGGCATTTTCATTTACGGCCAGGGCCGCAGAGGTGTGCTGAATAAAGACATGAAGAAGACCTACTTGCGGGAGGGGAGGTAACACCTTGATGACGTGGTCCGTTATAATATGAAAGCCCTTGGGATGAACGGGAAGTGTGAGAAAAAATTGCTGAACCATATATTCCTTTTTTACTTTTGAGAAGGCGAAGGATAGCAAGAGAGTCATTATCCAACTCTGAGGACTATCAATGAAAAAGACTTCTGCTCTTCTCTTGTGCATTTTATCTGCAAATAGTTGGGCCGTTAAGCTCTCCGATTACAAACCTTTTATTTTTGAGGCTTTGTTTACCAATCCAGTTTGCGCGACTTATAAGTATGAGCGACCGTTAATCACTGAAGACGGAAATACTATTCCTTCAAAGCCTAAGAATGTTTATTGTAAACCGGCCGATGAAACGGCTTCAGTTTCACGTTCCTCATCGCCTCAGTACAGAATCGTTGAATGGATATCGGATAAAGAGACTAAAGAACTTTATCTGGCCTACTTGAGTTTCAGTTCAAAAAATGTGCAGAACGCTCTGTGCTCAGCTGTTAAAAATGGCG
>DLGL01000127.1:3901-9580 GCA_002482685.1 Bacteriovoracaceae bacterium UBA7695
GGCGTGAAAGTCACAATGGTGCTTGATGGAGGATCTGATGCTGCAGCAACTGTGTTGAATGCGGATGCAGAAAGTTTAAAGAAGTGCGGAGACAAAGATCTGGTGAGTGTGACCTACAGAGGAAGCACCTCGGGTCTTGGGTATGCCCATAACAAAATAATGATCGTTAATCCTCGTGCCAGCACCACTAAAATTTTATTTTCATCCGGGAATATGACAAGTGGGACAAGTATTAATCATGAAAACTGGAACTTCGTCACTACAAGTGGAGAGAGCTACTTTGCTCAGGCCCATAACTGTGTCGTGGAATCTATGGTCTCTTCGGGTGATACAAAAGCAAATTTCACTAAGGCGCTCAACAGCTGTCGATCTACAATTAAAGCAAAACCTGAAACAGATATTCAGGTTTTCTTTGCTCCGGTCGATGGAGTTAAGGCGCTTGAAACTGTTTCAACAGCGGGAAAAAAGGCAAAGTTGATTGAGGCGATGTCTCACCGTTTGTCAGGAAAAATTGCGAAGTTATTTGAAGATCTGCTGGCTTCTAAAAAAGAAATCAAATTTATTTTAGATGATGATATTTACTGGGCATCTAAGCGTAGAGAAGATATCGGACGAAACACGGCGATTGAAGCTGCTAATATTTACCGTCAGCTAATCAATAAGGGAATGGAGACCAAATTTTTGCAAACCAATCAGGCCGTTTATCAGCTTCAGCATAACAAATTCATGATTTTTACATTTGCAAATAATTCCGGAGCCGTTTTTAATGGGGCCGGAAATTTTACGAGTGCAGCTTTTACAAAAAACTTTGAGAATTTCTATTACATCACCATTCCTGAAGTGGTTGACGCTTATAATAAGCAATACGATCTGTATTTTGATAAAATGGCCACATCTGCCTCTGATATGCCCAGAGAATATGAACTTCCATAATATTTTTTAAATGGCCCGCTACGCGGGCCTTTTTTTTGCTATACTCTGATTATGAAAAACATTCTTTTAATACTTCTTTTAACTTTCTCTTTCAGTTGTACGACTTCCAAAAAAGGTTCTGGCACCAAAAGCTCCCCAGAAATTGAATCTCTGGACCAGGCCGGAATGATCATGGGGAAGATCACCGCAGATCTGGACTCTCTCAAACAAATCTCACATAAGTGGTCTGATGCTCAGTCACGGATGAAGCTCAAAAAACTGATTCAATCTCAGCAAAATCTGACTCAGTACTTAATTCGTACCCGGGAGGATGCTCAGCAAAAGGGTGTGGACAAAGTTGATTACAAAACTCTTAATAAACAGTTTGATCATTACAGAGACGAGAGAAACGAATTAAAAGATTACCTCGAGACTAAAAATATTTACCGAGTTGATCCCAAGGTCATGAATGCTGATTTTGTTGAAGCTTTAAACTCGGCGAAAAAAGCTCAATTGAGAGTGAAAAATGAGCTTATGGATTATAACGTAAAATTTAACCAATCAACGGAAAGTGAAGCTGAGAAGTTAAAGAAAAAAATGGGAATTCAGGAACTAGTGAAAGTGGTTGAACAGATGGAGAATGAAACTTTCAGACTTCAGAGAGTTCATGCGGCCACCATGAAGGAATTTGGGCCTGGAGCAAAGTTTGTTACCCCAGGTGTTCGTGCTTATTTATACGGATATAAAATTAAATCTATACTTGATCTCATCGAAGGTTATGAAAAGCGCTTTAACGAAATGGCCGAAAAATTAGAACTGAGAGGGATTTAAAATAATCCTACTCAGCACCCTGATCAGGCTCCATTTGGGACTGCATAAAATTCTGTGTCCCAACTGCTTTAAGCAGATCTCTCTGAGTTTCAAGCCAATCTATGTGGTGCTCTTCAGATTTTAGAATCGTCAGAAATAAATCACGAGTTGCATAGTCATGCTCAGCCTCGGCCTGCTGAATACATTTTTTTAAATGGGGAACGGCTTCATATTCAACTTCAAGATCTGCAGCAATGACTTCGCCGATATCCTGACCAACCCGGATTTTGTTAATTTTTTGAACGTTAGGCAGACCTTCTAAAAAGAGAATACGCTTGATAACCATGTCAGCGTGTTTCATCTCATCAATTGAAGCCGCATATTCAAGTTTCCCAATTTTTTCGAGTCCCCAATTTTGGAGCATACGAGCATGCAGGAAATATTGGTTAATGGCCGTAAGCTCTTTAGTAAGAACTGAATTTAGGGCATCGATAATAGCAGCTGAACCTTTCATAGTTACCTCGGGAAGCGGTTAATTAGAGGTATTGTAGAATGCCGGAGGGGAAGATGCAAAAAAGTTCAAACACACTAAGTATTGTTTGGGCCGTCTTTCATTTCGAAGGGTGAGCGAGCATGTGAATCTAGAAGAGTCTTAACGGCGTCTTCAACGCAAGTGCCACAGTCTGATCCAACACCTAAGGCTTTGAGAATTTCTTTGGGATTGTTAGAGCTACGGGACGTAACTGCGTCCTGTATTTGTTTTTCAGTGATGCCTTTGCAGATACAAACGTACATGTGGGTGTCCTTCTATGGATCAGTATACACATGTTCGGCATATCTAACAATTGTCTTGAATAATTTTCCTTGTTAGGGCCAGGCAACGAGTTTCCAAAGGTTTAGCCTATTTGCCCAGATGCTGCATCAGGCGAAAAAATCCTAAAGTGGACATGGACCACTTAATTTCGTCTCTTAAATACTTTTCTCTGAGCTCTTCAATGTCATAGGCCACTACTTTCATAATGGTGTCCTCTCCATCCGGATTCGGAAGTTTAGAGGCCACAAGATCCCGGGCCACATAAAAGTACTGCTCATTATTAACGGTTCCCGTGGATCTCATCGTCCAGAAATTTTCAATCTGAGCGGCCTTAAAACCAATCTCTTCTTGAAGCTCTCTTTGAGCATTTTCTTCAGGAGATCCTTTATCAGGTTCAAGAATTCCGGAGACAGGCTTAATACGTGTATTCGGTGTTTCATGTGGGCGCCTCTCTTCAACCATCAGCACCTGGCCCTTTTCATTCAAAGGAAAAATGATCACACCTGAAGGAAGATAGACTCTCTCCCAGTTAATACCTCCGATCTCTTCCTCTGTGACTCTTATGATCTGACCTTGATACACTTCATTTTCCATAGGACCTCATTAATTTTGAAACAAGTGAACTCACATCAGTACTGATCTCGTGCTTAACACCCTCGAGTAAATGCCAATCTACAAAGATGTTTAGATCTTTAAGGAGATCAATTTCTCTTTTCGCATGATCAGGATTCACCAGTGGATCCAGAGAGCCATGAATGGCAGCAAGAGTGAAGGAGGGTGGTTTTTTAAAAAAACGGGTCCGAAATTCACAACCAATTCCAATAACATGTTTTGTTGGTAAGTAATTATAAGCAATAATAGGCGCCAGATACCCACCTTGAGAAAAGCCAATAATAGTCACTGGTAGGTTGTCGGGATTGATATCATGTAAAAGAGTTATCAGCAGATCAGTGATCAGTGACTGATCCACTTCGTAGCGTTGAGTAAACTTATCGAAAAAATACCAGGCGTAACCAAAGTCCAGACGGTCCGGTTTGATCCGTGGGAGAGGAAAAGGTCCATTAGGGGCCACAATATAAGTGTCTTCAGGCAGGTGGCGTTTGAGTTTACGAAAGATCCTTAAGCCCCGCTCATTGTAGCCATGGAGAAGGAGAGTGATCGAGGTGGGATTTTCAGGGCGGTACTCCATCGTTTTTAGGGGCCACTGGCCCTTTAAAAGTCGCGTTTTTTCTCCTAAATCCTGTAAAGTTTTCACTTAACCCGTCCTCTTCATCCAAACTCAAGCAATCCACTATAAACTATCGCCAATTCTAATAGGAGTCTCTTATGAAATTTAAAAAGTTCAGCATACTCGACATAAAAGCTTCAGGTTCAACTGAGCAGGAAGAAGTTGAGATCATGTTTAATGTGGACCATATCATTTCAATTAAGCCTATCAGGATTTCTCGCCCCGATAAACTATTGAATGGATTCTGGATCCGTACCACTAATGGGAAAAAATACCGCGCTTCAAAAATACCTGAGGAACTCCTCGAGGTCATTGGTGAAAAGTATCAAGGATCTGTTAACATAGCCGTCGATTCCGATGAGCAGCCGTACCAATAAATAAAGCTCAAGGACAGTAGCGCTTTCCCGAAAAGAGGGAACGAGGTTATTGTTTATGCTAAATCTTATTCAAAAATATTTTAAAAAAGAGCGCTCAGATAAAGTGAAGATCCGCTCTCACTTTAGTCAGTACTTTTTCTCTTTACCTGAACATACCTGGATCAATGAGAGAAATCTCAACACCCATTTTGAAAATTTCTTTGCTCATCTCCCGATAGGTCTCATTGAGGCCATGATGGCCCAGCATCCTGTGGTTTTTATCCCTAGCGAGACTCTTCGCTCGCAGAATAAGGCAGGAATTGCTCTTAGCAGTACAGTTGTGGTCTTCCCTGAATTTCAAAAATTATTAAAGACTCCTAAGCGTGCGGCCGTGGCGTACCTGGCCCATGAACTAGCGTTTCTTCTTTATGAACTTGAAGCGTCAAAGCTCGATCCTTTAATGGCCGAAGTCGGGGCCGATAAGTTTGTTTGCGACATAGGGTTGGCCGACGAGCTAGAGGACCTTTTGTTGATGCTGGATGAAACCATCGAGAAGCGGCTGCGTCTAACTTATCTCACCATCAATCACTTCACTAATCCCGACAACTAGACTCCGCTACTGAACCCTTTGTTAAGTAATTGACTCAGGATGCTTTATTCCTGAAGAAATTTTCAGTTGTCCTAAATCATTATCCAGCGATAATAATCAAACGTTAGCTATTAACCATCACATGGAGTGTTTGATGAAAAAAATTCTAGTTGTTCTTGCCCTTGCCCTTATGACGTCTTCTTCTTTTGCTGCTAAATACGGTTCTGCCGGTTGCGGTCTTGGATCGATGATTTTCGAAGGCGACCAAACTTGGTGGAAACAAGTTCTTGCTGCTACTACAAACGGTACAGGTTTCCAGACAATCGCGATCTCTCTAGGAACTTCTAACTGTGATTCACCAGCTCCACTTAAAGTTGGTCAGGTTGAAGCTTATGTAGAAGCTAACAAAGTAGCTCTTGCTAACGACATTGCTCGTGGTAACGGTGAGACTGTTGTTGGTCTTTCTAATGTTTATGGTTGTTCAAACTCTACGGAGTTCGGAAGAGCTCTTAAGTCTAACTATAAGACGATCTTTAACTCTGCAAATGCAACATCTAAAGAAATCACTCACAACATCAATTCAGTAGCTGCTACTGCTTGTAATACAACTGCTTCTCTTTAATTGATTCAAACTTGCCGGGGTCTTTGGACCCCGGCTTTTTTACGAAAGACTCGCTTTGAAACTTCTGCTCTTCATAATTTTCTTCTCCTCTGTTTCTTATTCTGAAGCTCACACACTTGACCCCAAACAAATGAAGTACTGGCAAAAGCTTTTGCATTATCGCACACAGGTTTTGGGAAAGAATGAAAGTGAGATTGATTCTCCGGAATTTTTTGTCTCTCCTGATGGGAAGAAGTCCCCGGAAAAAGAACTAGAGGCGATGATCTCAGGACTTAACTCTGATAAGGCCCAGGCCTTAGTTTGTAAGTTTCCTCTACGGTATAAATGGTTAAAAAAAAATGTGCAAAA
>DLGL01000116.1 GCA_002482685.1 Bacteriovoracaceae bacterium UBA7695
TCTTGACCGTATGGAGTTAATTGAGCTTTCTGGTTATACCATCGAAGAGAAACTCTCTATTGCAACAAAATGGGTTGTTCCTAAGCAACTTAAGAAACATGGCCTGACTGCTAAAGAGTTTACACTTTCTAGTTTGGTGCTCAAAGCACTAGTTGCTGATTACGCTCGTGAACCAGGTGTACGTGTCATGGAGCAATTTGTTGCTAAGTTGTGCCGTCGTGCTGCTCTTGAAAAAGTATCGAATAAGAGATTTAAAAAATTCAATCCAACGGTTGCTGACCTGGAGAAATTCCTGGGTCCTAAACGTTTTGAATTTGATAAGGCCCAAAAACCTCTTCAACCTGGAATCGTGACAGGTCTTGCCTGGACTTCTTTTGGGGGAGATATTCTCTTCATCGAAACAATTCCCCTTAAAGGTAGAGGCTTCAAACTTACCGGTCAGTTGGGTGAGGTCATGAGTGAGTCAGCTAACCTTGCTTATAGTTATGTGAAGAAAGTTCTTCAGGCGCAAATCGAAATCGAAGAAGCGGCCAAAGCACTTAAGACCAAGTCTAAAAAACTAACTAAAAAAGTTACTAAGAAAAAAGCTGAGGATGTTCTTCACACCCCGGTTCCGGCGGTTCAGGCACCTAATCCGGAAGAAGCTACTGACTTCTTAGCAAAACATGAAATCCACCTTCACTTACCTGCTGGTGCAACTCCGAAGGATGGACCATCGGCCGGTATTACCATGGCACTTGCACTTTACTCACTTGCAACTAATCAGATGGTTCGTGGTGATGTAGCGATGACAGGAGAGTTGAGCTTAACTGGTAAAGTTCTTCCAGTAGGTGGGATTAAAGAAAAAGTTCTGGCCGCTAAGCGCGCCGGGATCAAAACGATTATTCTTCCATGGCAAAATGAGAAGGATCTAAAAGAAGTTCCTGAGCGTCACCGTAAAGGGATGAAGTTTTATCCTGTCAGACACTTCGATGAAGTGCTGAAGATTGCGATCAAATAAATGACAAAAAAAAGGGAGCGAAAATTCGCTCCCTTTTTTTATTCGAAAAACTAAAAAAAATTAGAATTCGTCTGAATCGTATTCGCTTCTAAGAGTGTGCTTAACTTTTCCAGCAGCGATCTCGCGAAGGGCAGTAACAACTTCTTTGTTTTTGCTCTTAACAGTAGATTCATCACCTTCACGAAGTTGCTTTACACGCTTAGCAGTCAAATGAACTAATTCATAACGGTTTTCAACATGCTCTAAACAATCTTCGACTGTAACTCGTGCCATACGTAATACCTCTTAAGGGAAAATAGAACTTCCATTTTTAAAAGACTTGGGCTCTTTTGTCAAAGGTGTTTCATTGATACATTGCTTCAATTAGGCTCGAATAACGCGCTGAAACGACTTTCCGCTTAATCTTAAGTGATGGAGTTAGGAAATTCTCGATAGTGAATTCCTCAGGAACAATAGTGAACTTTTTGATGGTTTCAAATTGAGCTAGGTCCTGGTTAATTTGATCCACTTCTTTTTCAATAATTTCCTTCACTTTCTCATGGGCCGCCAGATCTGCGATCGAGCAGTCTGTTGATAGGCCCAATTCTTCCAACATAGGGAGAAAACGCTCTTTTTCGATCCCAATCAGGGCCGTGAGGAACTTCTTCCCATCCCCGATAGCAATCATATGGGAAATATGAGGCATGGCCTTGGCCATATTCTCGATCTTCTGGGGAGCAATATACTTCCCACCGCTGGTTTTGATCAGGTCTTTTTTACGGTCGGTGATTTTAAGATAGCCCTCATTAGTAAATTCCCCGATATCACCTGAGTAAAGCCATCCATCCCGAAGGGCCTCTTGGGTAGCCTCTGGATTTTTGTAATATTCTTTTAGTAGTGCTTGCGACTTAATCAGGATTTCTCCATCTGGTGCAAAAGAAATTTGAACATCGCCAATAGGCCTGCCAACAGTCCCGGCCACTTGTTTAGAAAGTGGGTTTATACAACAGGGGGCGATTGTCTCAGTTAGTCCGTAGCCCTCAAGGATGGTGAGATTGGCGTAGCGGAGAAATTTAATGATTTGTTCAGATAGTGGAGCACCGCCAGAAACAAAATAACGAATTTTCCCACCAAACCGGGCATAGATTTTTGAGAAGACTAATTTTTGAGCAAGACGAAATTCAATGAGCTCACTTGCCGATGGTGAAAGATCATTATCAATTTTATTGAAATAATTTTCAGCAACCACCAACGCGCGTTTGAAAATTTGTCTTTCAACAATATTTCCTTCTTCAACCTGACTCATCACTTTAGCATAAATTTTTTCAAAGATCCGTGGCACAGCAATCATTACTGTCGGTTTAACGATCTGAATATTATCCACAAGCTTTTCCATGGATTCAGCGTAGACAGACTGCCATCCAAAAACCAGGTGAAGAAGTGAGTCACAGCGACCTAAAACATGTGATAAAGGCAAAAATACCAATGCTTTATCATTCTGAGTGAATCCACCCTGAATAGTTTTATCGATGTTTTTGAGCATCATTGTGAACGCGTGCTGAGTAATTACAGCGCCCTTTGGTTCACCGGTCGTGCCTGAAGTATAAATAATGGAGGCATACTCTTCAGGTAATTGATTCTGGATATGATTTTCAAGAAGATCAGGATGAGTTTTATGTTCGTCAGTTCCAATTCTTACGAGCTCTTTGTAACTATAATAACTGTGGCTATTGCGGATTTTCTTTAAGACTTCTTCCGGTAACTCATTGAGTGAAATAATGATCCTAAGATTTGGCCAGTTTTGAAGGACTGGAAGAACCTTTTCAATTTGTTTGTCATTTTCAACAACCAGGATCGAGCTGTCAGAATGACGAAATATATAATCAACTTCGTGAGAGAGATAACTTGGATAGATGGGCACAACACAATTGCGTGAGCACAGTGCTGCCATATCAAGATAATGCCACTCTTTTGATGTCTGAGAGAGTATAGCGATCTTTTCCCCAACGTTGATTCCTATTTTGTGATAGGCAGTTGAGAGAATTTCGATAGTTTTACGGTATTCATTGAAAGTTTGATTTTTAACTTCATTATTTTCAATCCAGCCTAAAGCGTAGCGATCGCCAGATTTTTCAATTCTGGATTTAAAGAAGCGACCTAAGGTAAGGGGTGCGTTTAACATGAGATCAGATCCTTTTTTTTCACAACATCGCATAAAAATCATCATCATTTAAGTGACTTGCGATTTTTTCATATGGTCCTGGTTTTGCTCTGTATCGGCACATATGAAGACAGTCATTATAGTTTCAAAATGTTCACGTATCATCAAGTTTAACCAGTCCGAAGATTGGTATCAATTTCATTTTAAGGGGGTTTGCGCTGGTGAAGCCCTGGAGAAAGTGATGCTTAGAGGGCGAAAGGATTTTTTAATCCGAAAAGGTGAAGAGTATCTTATGTATGTAGGCTTGATTGCAATATCCAAAGGAGTTCTCACAGGTGAAATCCTGAAAGTAAAACTACTAAGTGAATGTTGGGATAGGTCTTAGAGACTAATCTACGTTGATCGACACGTGATCGCCGATCATAAACTGTGGCAATTCGAAGATAGGTGTATTTTCTTCTTTCTCATAGAGATTAACCATAGCGATCGAAGCCTCATCACTTGAATTAATGACTTTAAGCTCACCAATTTTAACTTTGTAATTTACACGCTTTTTATTGTCATAAGGATTTTGCACAGAGATAACTCTGAATACATCCAGCACACTGTCTTTTTTTACTCCCTGACCAGAACCCATGTTGATGTAATAATTCTTGCGAACCACTTCACCCTCATGACCCATTGGGAGGTCTTGAGCGAGACTAAAAATCATATAGGTTTTCGCCCATATGTTTTGTGAAAAAATTAAAAGAGACAGCAGGGTTAAGACTTTCATCAGGTCCTCTCTAAAAGGGAATGTCTTGCCTGTCTTATCGTCAAACTGAAGAGGAAGTTGAGGAGGGACTCTAACGGGGGACCATTAGAGTCGGGTATCTATCATTTTCCCTCTAACTTAAGGTACTTGATGTTGTTATAGATGATGTCGGAGTACATGAAATTTTTCAAATGCTTATGGGCCAGAATGTAGTTTCGGGCATAATACTGCATAATCCACGGCAGTTCATTATTAACAAGAGTTTCCATCTTTCCCATCATTTCAAATTTTGGTTTTCCATCTTCTAGAACGCGGATTTGTTCAAATAACTTATCAAACTCTTTGTTTGTGTAGTTGAAGTAATTTTGTCCTGGGGGAAGATTGTTCGAACTCAAAAGTTGGAGAACGTTTTCTGAGTCTGGATAATCCAGAACCCATCCACCTTGCCAGAATTGAAGTTCCCCTTTTCTCGCTTTCTCTAAAAAAGCAGGGAATGTATTAATCTGGATTTCAACATTGATTCCTAATTGCCTGAGCTCCTGCTGGATGAATTCTCCCATTTGCCGGCGTCTGGTATCTGAACCACGGATGTCGTATTTGAGAGTAGGTAGTCCCTTTCCATCAGGGTAGCCAGCCTTCTTCATAAACTCCTTGGCTAGAGCAATGTCATACTTGTAAGGCAGCTCTGCGGCCGGAGAGTATCCAGGAATCCCTGGAGGGTAGATAGAATTGGCTTTTTGAGCAACATTGTAGGTGAAGAGCTCAATGTACTTATCAATATTCACACCATGGGCAATGGCCTTCCGAAGATTGAGGTTTTTACCAACGATGGGGTCTTTCAGGTTGAATGCGATCCACCAATAGATAAGTGTAGGAGAAGCCTGGAGCTCAATTTTATCATTTATAATTTCTGGCTTTAATTTTCCTTCCGGAGTCAGAGCGACGTGATAGTGATCTTTTGTAAAATTGATATGATCAATCTTACAAAAGATCACTATCACGTCG
>DLGL01000073.1 GCA_002482685.1 Bacteriovoracaceae bacterium UBA7695
CCCACCACACTTCTCACTTGTGGACGGGAAAGCGAGACGGGAACAAGAGTTGTTGTGGAACCTGAAACAACTTGTTTAATTAAACCCTGGTCTAAAACTTTTGCGTATGAGTAGAGACATTCTTCTCCAACCTGTAAACCATCACAAAGGCCCACGCCGGTAAATGTTGGGTCGTCGGTGACTTTTAGACCCCGACAGAATAAACCCGAATCGCGGTTATCCTGAGTAGGAGTTGATCCCGGAGTTGAATAATCATTGTAATCATAAAGATCATAAGGAAGTCGTATAGAGCGGAATGGCTCTGATCGCAAATCCATAACCAGAACATGGATATTAGTTTGCGGAGTAATTCCCGGGGCCGTAGCGACCACACCTGTGATAGTCACGGGTTCACTGTTAACACCAAATTTAAATCGAACTTTAACGTGACGATTGGCCAGTGAAGCGATGTTAATACCGGCAAGGTATAGTTTCCCGGCAAAGTTTTTTGGTAGTGTAAGTTTTCGCACGTAACTTCCGCCGCCAGCATAACCGGTGCCTGAAGAATAATTAGGATCGCTTGAAAGATTGGGTTCAATTAAATGACGAATCTCAACCGTTGGATTAAGGGAAGTTGTATCCCCTCCACCCGCGCCACTTGTCGCTCCTGCGCCAGCACCAGTTGTGCTTTCTCCGACAGGAACTGCGGAATTAAAACCCTGACGAGTGGAAGCCACATCTCCAGGCATACAACTTGTAGCGATGAAACTCATCGCTAAAATCATACTGATTGTTTTCTTCCCTAAACACTTATAGACCATAGTCCTTGATCCTCTGATGGATTTATCGGGCTTATTGATGATTATTCTTAAGATTATCGCCTAAATAGAAGAGAGTGCAGGAATTTCCTAGAGGATGTGCGTACTTTTGAGGGGTTAGTCTTATCCGAGTGATTCAGAAAAGCTTTGAGAAGGCCCGTTTTATGGCCACTTCAGGACCCAAAGAGTTTGGGTCCTGAGAGCCGAAGGTCTTATTTTAAATTATCATTCAGAAGTTTTGCTAAACGCACACCTGCCTGAAACAGGCGTTTTTCAATAACTGGTAAATGCTTATAAGCATACTCGTACGAGAGTTTTGGCATCTGCTCCGGGGTAACTTCTTTTAGGCAATAAGTAAGAACAGACATGGGCTCAGTTGTTGGAGCAATGTCAGCTGGATAAAGTGTCGGCACAAGATCTTTTGATTCTTTGACC
The DNA here is from genome assembly GCA_002482685.1 of Bacteriovoracaceae bacterium UBA7695. GTDB lineage: Bacteria > Bdellovibrionota > Bacteriovoracia > Bacteriovoracales > Bacteriovoracaceae > Peredibacter. Next base: position 1,233 of record DLGL01000073.1, read on the forward strand.
CAATCAATCACAGACCCACTTCGGGCCGCACGAAATTCCTCTGCAGTCTTTCCTTCTGAAACAAACTTCGCCATTTCAGTGTAGCTCAGGTTTGTGAAGTCGATCATTCCCTCATCCCATAAAGCGTGAAGGTTGTAGGGCTTAGACATGTAAGTCACTTTACAATAATTTCCACCCTGATCTGTTCCATTCCCTACATGCAGAGGCATGTGAGCATCGCCAATGAGGTGAACAATAAATTTCAGAGCGAATTCTTTTTTATCATCAGTTGCAATGGGGTCGCGAAGGACTGCAGTTTGCTCTTCAATTTGTTTGAGCATAAATCCTGTCGTTGAATCTTCCTCAGCCGCGCTATGATCATGGTCATCTTTCTGCCAGGTCGTGTAGTGCCAGTTGAAGGTATGCTGATAAGTTGTTGGTTCAGATTTAATTTCATCTGGCCAGGTTGAAACACGTGCCAGGCTCTGACCTTTAAGAATTTTGTTCACTTTAACAAGTGTACCAATTTCGAGATGTTTCGTAGCAACTTCCCCTACTACACGGTGACCTGTATTTCCCCATGCGAAGACAGCACCCGAAGACATTAGCGCAAGAGCTGCAATGAAAGATTTCATAAGTCGATCTCCTCAAAAGTACCAAGTTGTTTATTTTTGCGAAACTTTGGAACCGTAAATAATTTGCCGTGGAAAGTAACGTAATAGCCGGGCCTCATGATCCGGGCCGCGAAGATGGCCTCAATAACATTTTGGGCAGCATCTGAATCATCAAATCCAAGAGGCTTCATCGCCCCTGTGAAAACAACAGGCACGTTGATTTCTTTTAAATTATCAAAACAGTAGCGGGCCGTGACATCCATTGTATCGGTTCCGTGAAGAACGATCACCGGATTACCAAATCGCGAATAAGTTTTAATCGAATCTAGAATGGAGGCCCGGTCTTTATCGTCCATGAACAAGGAATCCTTGGACATGATCTGCTTAACCTGGATTTCAGTGTAAGGCAGACGCAAGCGCTGAAGGATTTTATTTTTGACGATGGTGTCTTTGTTTTGAAGGGAGCCCTCAAATTCATCGTAGATTTTTTCAATCGTTCCGCCGGTAGTCAGAATATAGAGAGGTAATATTTCGTTACTCATTTCTGTGAGTGCCCTTGACGTTTATGTATTCAGCACCATATTTTTAGTTGATTATTACGCTAAATGACAAGACGACAAAATGACACTACTAAGGGAGTGAGTAATGAGTACACGTAAGGGTTCGATTTCAGTTAAAACCAACGATATTTTTCCTATCATTAAGAAGTGGCTTTACTCGGAGCATGATATTTTTATCCGGGAATTGGTCTCAAACGCCTGTGATGCCATCTCCAAACGCCATACTTTGGCCCGCTCACAAGGTCATGAAACTCCGGATGGAAAAGTAAAAATTGAAGTCGATAAAGAGAATAAGACCATCACTTTTATTGATAATGGTCTTGGGATGAATGAGGCAGAAGTTGAAAAATACATCGCTCAACTTGCTTTCTCTGGGGCAGAAGAGTTCGTTAAGAAAATGAAAGATGAAGGTAATAATTCTGCCAAAGATGAAATCATCGGAAAATTCGGTCTTGGATTTTATTCAGCTTTCATGGTGGCAGAAAAAGTAGAAGTGGAATCTCTTTCAATGGTTCCTGGTTCAACTCCTACCAAGTGGATCTGTCTTGGTGACACTGATTATGAATTCACTGAATCCACTAAATCTGAAGTTGGAACAACTATTAAGCTCACCATTAATGCTGAGTCAGAAGATTTTCTGGATGCCTGGAAAGTACGGGAAACTTTAACTCGTTACTGTGATTTTATGCCTCAGCCAATTGCCTTGCTTGATCTTTCAGATAAGGAAGCGAAAGAAGAAATCATTAACGAGACCACACCAATCTGGAAAAAAGACCCCGCAACTCTTAAAGATGAAGACTACAAAACGTTTTACAAAAAAATGTTCCCTATGGATCAAGAGCCACTCTTCTGGCTCCATCTTAATGTGGATCATCCTTTTACTTTGCAGGGTGTACTTTTCTTTCCAAAGATTAACGCTAACAAACCAGTTCAAGATAACGGCATTAAACTTTATTCTAAACAGGTTTTTGTTTCTGATAGCGTGAAGAGCGTTGTTCCAGACTTTTTGGGACTTCTCAAAGGGGCCATCGATTCAACTGATATTCCTCTTAACGTTTCACGCTCTGCCCTTCAGGGTGACCCAAACATCAAGAAAATTTCAAATTACATTATTAAGAAAGTCGCTGAGTCATTAAAGAAACTCTTCAACACTGACCGCGAGCGCTATGAGAAGGCCTGGGAAGATATTGGTCTCTTTGTGAAATACGGATGTATGCAGGATACGAAGTTTGATGAGGTCATGAGGAAATTTGTCCTCTTTAAAAATTCTGAAAACAAACTTGTTACACTGGATGAGTACCAGGAATCCATCCCTGAATCTTACAAAGAAAAGCTTAAAGAAAAATATGTCTACTTTGAGAAAAACCAAAGTGATGAGTCTCTCAGAAAGCAGCTTCTCTCCGAAGGGATCCATGTTCTTGAGACAGATCAGTATATTGACCCACATTTCATGCAGCACGCAGAGATGAGTAAGCAAGAAGAGAAGTCTTTTAAGTTTGCGGCCATTGACTCAGAAGTTGAAAACCTACTCGATAGTGCAACGACTTCTGCCGATGACATCAAGATCAAGGAATTCTTCCAGCAGGTATTAGTTGGGGAAGATAAGGATCTTGGAATGAAGCTTGACGTTGACGTGAAGAACCTTAAAAACGCTTCTTCAAGTGCATACTTTAAAGTTGATGAGAACATGAAGCGCTTCCAGCAAATGACTAAGTCTATGGGGAATACGGCCTTCTCTATGCCGGTTAAGAAAACATTGGTGGTTAATCCATCAAACACCTTAATCAAGAATGCCATGAAGATTTGGGAGAAAGGCGAGAAGAAGGATTTGGCCGAGAAGATTTGCCACCACGTTCAGGACCTGGCCTCTCTTTCTTCGGAGGGTTTAACCTCGGAAGAAAAAGAAAAATTTGTTTCTCGCAGTCAGTCTCTGGTTCAAGAGCTCTCGGGATTTATCGTTTAATACAAAACAAGAAGGCCCGGTATTTCTACCGGGCCTTCTCATAACCGTTTCTACTACTACTCTCTATCTACACGACTATTTCTAGCCCACAATATCCTGGTAATCCATATGTCTTACTGAGTAATCAGAAGTCGATGTTTCATCAAGACCGAAGTTTTTACCAATCTGCTCGATCGGAAGAGCTCTGCCGCCTATTTTGGCAGATGCACGCCCGTGGTTAACAGTTTGGTTTTCTTCTTTCTCTTCAGCTTCTTTACAGTGGATGCACAGATCCGCTGTAGGACGAGCGAGAAGACGGTTGTAAGAGATTTCCGCTCCGCAGTCTTCACATTCACCGAAAGTCCCTTCTTCAATCTTTTGAAGGGATTTCTGGACCTTCTTCATATAGATGGCGTTTCTGGCCTTCAGGCGGAAATCCATTTGGTTAGCCTTTTCAGATGAGACGATATCTACTTCGTCACCTTCAAGGGTAGTTGGAGCAAGTTTGCCTTCAAATACTTCTTCTTCAGAAAGAATTTCTAGAAATAAGTTTTTGAATTGTTCGATTGTTGCTTTTTCCATAAAGCTTCTCCCTTAAAAGTAGAATCATCCGTAAAGTTTTGTCGGTTTCAATCCTTGATACCGACGGCCATTCCTTGGCAGAGTTTAGAAGGTAGACATCCGTGCTGTCGTTTTGATCACTCATCCATGAGTGGTCCTTCACATCTCTCGAAACACATTGAGCATGAATCGTGCCAAGTCGGGCATTATTGCATTTTTAAGTAGTTACGATTTTGCTTCATGACTGGACCTTACAAACAGGGGCAAATTGGCTTTAAGGGTGGTCGATGCGGCCCTGATGCAGGGGCCAGTTAGACTATTTGCGCTGTCTAGGTGCACGTAAGACCCTGTAAGTTATACGTAGTGCGTGGCAGCAATTTTAAAATAAGGATATAAGACTGCCATCAATATAAAGGGAGATTTCCAGATGAAAAATCTATTGGCCTTCGCAATTCTTACAGCTTCAGTTGGAGCGTTTGCTCAGGAGCGTTTAGTTCTTAATAGCAAGGAAGTAAGTATCAATGCTTCTTCAGCAACTATTGTTCGTACATCTAAGACAGCTGATAAAGTAGAGATTACTTTTCAAGTTCCTATGGCAAATTCAATCTGTGCTGAAACAAGACAGGTTCTAGTTCCAAGAACTTGTTACACTCAAGAGAGAATCTATACAATACAGAGAGTTTGTAAGGATGTTGTTGTAACTATCCCAGCTCCTCCACGTGGACCAAATTACAGAGGCAGTAATGCTCCAACAACAAGAGTTGAGCGTCGTTGCGAAGACGTAAGAGTTGATACAGGAAGAGTTCGCCAGATTCCTTACAACTGTTCATTCACCACAACTGAGTGTGCTCGTTACGCTACAGTGAATTCAACAGAGTCTGACAAAGTTAAGATCAAGTTCAAGAATCTTCCTAAGCTTGGTGGATCTGAAGAAGAAACATTCACAGTTACAGCGAGACAGAGATCTTACGATGGTTCGAATGTCGTCTACGATATCAAACCTGTATCAACTCTGAACAACGCTGAGTACGAAGTAGATTCTAAGGGAATCTTTGGTGTTGATTCTTATGTGATTCAGCCTAAATAGTTTTAAGAAATTTTAGTTTTTTGGCAAAGGGGTCCGTAAGGGCCCCTTTTGTATTTGTAGCTTCTAAACCTCCCCACATTTTAAAATTCTGTGTTCTATCTAAATGAACAGTTTCGAAATCTGAAAAGTTGTTCCCTCGTTATAGCGACCTCATCACTTGAAAGCATGCAAATATATAGAAGATTAAACCTAAGAAAAAAAATCTCTTCAGAAAATTCTTAAGAATTCTTGATTTTACAAAATCAGTTCGTATTCCCGATACTGGTTCTTCAAAAATTTAAAACGCTCCTTTGAGCTATTTTTCTATGGAGGAAAAATGAAGTTGATTGTATTAGCAATCTTAATTCTGATCAGTGCTACAGCCTGGTCAAGAAGCATAATAATAACTCAACCAATAGATGGAGCCTCGGTATCAAGCTCAGCTTCTTATGTTATAGTAAGAGGAACAGTTGACTCAGTCACAGGAGGTGCAGGAGTTGTTGTATGTAACACTCAAACTGCAAACTTCACCACAGGGGTTAACTGGATCAGAGCTGTGACCCTTTCCGAAGCAGGACCAAATTTAATTACATGCAGTTATACGAAAGATGGGCTGACAGCTACCGATTCTATCACTGTAAACTGGGCAGGAAACATACGACCATATTCAGACTTTATTTCCAGCTCTACAGGCCTGGTAACGACGTTTGATTCTTCTTTGAGTCATGATCCTGACGGGACAATCTCAACTTATGAGTGGAACTTTGGGGATGGAACCACAGGAACAGGTCCTAACCCTACTCACACATTTCCAGCTGATGGTTTATATTTTGTTCAACTTAAAGTTACAGATAACAATGGTGCATACAGAACTAAAACCAGAGGTGCATCAGTAACCAGTTCTAGTGGACCTACTGTTAGTATTTCAAACTTAGACATCAAAACGTTTAACGAAATTGGTAGTGATGTAGTCTTTTCATTATCTTCAGGAGTTTTTGTATCAGACGATCGGACGATATCAATATTTCACAATGACGAAGCTCTTACGGCCAACGATTACACCATTTCAGGGGGATCAATAACCATACCCAACTTATTAGTAGAAGGAAAAAACACTTTAGAACTAGTAGCCTCTGATACAAACAACAATCATATATACTACAGTAACTATATTTGGGCCGGGAATACCGATCTTGAAGTTACTCTTACAGATAACAATCAACTCGTTACAGGTGGAAAAATTCTCGCTCACTTGTCTGATGATAGATCAGTTGTGGCTCAAGGAACTACTGTATCGGGAATACTCACTTTTAATAACTTGCCTGAAAGTAGTATTTCTCTAACAGCAACTTATGATAGCAGGTTAGCAACTGATGCCATTTATGCTAATGAAAATTTAGCAATTGAGTTGAAGCTTATTCAACTAGGAATCCCAAGTGTCGTAGATAACAATGATTTTAGTCTTGGCACCTCTGGCTGGGACATCTCGCAAGCTTCAGCAGTAACAATCGAAAATCACATAGAGGTTCCTTCAAAGTTTACACATGTAAATAAGAGTAAAATCATACTTAAAGAAAGACTTGGAAAGGGCAGCGAAACTTCTAGAAATCCGCTTAAGAGATGGAAAAAAAATTATGAAGCCAAGCCAAAGAAAATGGTTTCAAACAAAACTGACCAGGATTTAAACATTTCAACAAGTGGAGTTGAAGGAAGAAGCTCGGTGCATAGAATTTTTCAAACACTTCCTGGTACTACTGCTGTTAAGGTCAGGTATAAATTTTCAACTGATGAATACCCCGATTTTTACGGTACAAAATATAATGATGAGTTTAGCATTGTAGCTTTTACAACTGGGACAACGAATCAATCTGTTATCAAAGGCTCAATGAATGAACTTGGTCCTTCAGTATTCAAACTTGTCCCTATCCCAGGTGAAGATGAAGACGAATTCAGAGGAGTAACCAATTGGAGAGAGCTAGAGATTAAAGTTAATCCTCTAGGAGATATCGTTTATTTAGAAGCCTCAGTTGTTAACGTAGGCGATGAAGCCGTAGATTCAAATCTGATTCTTGACTATGTTAATGAATCTCAATTTGGTATTAGTAGTGCCGCACTTCACGACCTCGATGCTACAACAGCTCCACTGACTCATATCAGTCTTTCCGGCAGCAATATTTATAAACAGGATTCTTCAAATGAAGCTAGGACTTTGCTTAAGGCATCTCTTGAAATCTACGGCGAGCCGAATGATGCAATCACGGACCTTGAGCTTGTTATTATTCAAAACGGCTTAGAGGTAGCAACTGGTAAATGGGATTTTGACGGCAATACAACGCTTAAAAATTACGTGGAGTCACCCTTTGGGATAGTTGGCAAAAAATTTATAACCGCAGAACAATTATTTTCAATAAAGAATTCGGCTGCTTCGTTAATCGACATGTCACAAGATGGCTTTGTGCATCTTCAAATAAGAGCAACTTCAAAAGATGGCCATACAGCAACTTATACAGTTGGCTCCTTCAATGCACTCACTCGCTACACTCAGACGAGTGCAGCTTACCGGTATGGTGGAAGAGATGATGTCATTGAAGGTGGCGATGACTGGTGTAAACCTTCTACGCTTTCGACAGTAATATCTTTATGGAATAATTTTGGAATCTCAATTGGGTATCTGACTGGTGATATAAGTAATATGAACGGGGGTTTTTTTGAGCGACACGCGGGTCACAGAAATGGTGTCGATATAGATGCATACTACACAGGATACGGAAATTTCGATGCAGCTTCGGCTCAGAAACTACTTAGCATTATGCAACACTTAGGGAATAAGCTCAAAAGAATCTGGGTAACTCACCCGAATTTACAAGTGGGTGACCCTTTCTTTGATGTTTTAAATGATCCTTTAGCTACGATTAATGGTGTTAAAGCTTCTGTCATAGTTAAAACTACATCAAACCATGAAAGTCATTTTCATATTGAACTTTTCAATTGATGCTTCATCATAATAAAAAGTAATTGAAGTTGGAATTTGAACTTAAATAAGCGCGGATTCCAACATTTTAATTTTTACAGAAGGTAAAAACGATGTTTTCGAAATTAGTTTTAGGTTTATATTTATTGTTCATAAGCAACCTAGGCTTCGGCACCGAATCCCAAGATC
>DLGL01000078.1:0-40080 GCA_002482685.1 Bacteriovoracaceae bacterium UBA7695
GTCTGCTTGGCCTCATAGGCTTCAATAATATATTGCTGAACTTCACCTTTTTTATCCATCATCCGTTTAGAAATTTTCTGCGTGATCATGGTCATGATTGAGAAGAGGATAACACTTGAAAAAAGGGGGATGAACGCCGGCCACAAATAGCCATCAGTTTGATTGAGCTTAGGAATTAAAACCCAGGCCGCAATAATCAGGTTACCAATTTGAAGGAGTCCAAACCCAATAAAGGCCCGAAGATTATTAATGTCGTCAAAAAGCACCTGAAAAAGCTGCCCCTGACTTCTATCTTTGTATCGCTCAGGTGGAACCTTTTCTAAAAGCTCCAGAAGCTCCATTCGCAGAGTCTTTTGCTGAACGCGAGCGGGATAGAAAAACAAAAGGCGCGAAAATGTTCTGAAAATGAAAATTCCGATGGCAAGTCCGACAAAGATCCAGATGGAGGCTTTTCCCAGATCACCAGTTGTCATGAGTTCTGTCAGTTTTCGAATCCGTTCGGGGAGCTCGGCCTGAAAGACCTGTAAGACATAAAGACAGGTAAAGGCACCAAGATAGAACCACTTAAATTCTAAAGCATGATGGCCAACCCAGGGGACAAATTTTCGGGACAATCGCAACGTCATAGGTCAGAAAATTTAGTTCATTTATCGCTCAAAGTCATGGCGAATAGTGAGAAAGAATGATGACATCCTGTAGATTTCTTTTTAACATGTTGAGCACTGCGAGGTTAGCTCAGGGGTAGAGTTCTTGGTCGACATCCAAGCTGTCATAGGTTCAAATCCTATACCTCGCACCATTTTCTTTTGGCATCAAGTCAGATCCGCATTAAGCTTAGCCATGCTTTATACCTACACAAAAATTATCGTCTACTTGCTTGAGTACAATTTTTTGAGACTTATCTCTAAGGTTTTCGGCTGGCCATTTGCGCCTCCACCAAAGCTCACACAGGTTCAAAAACAAACCATCAACTCCGCCTTTAAAGCTCTCATTAATAGATGGAAAGTTGTGCAAGAGAAGTTTCCAGGAAGCAATGAAATTTCAAGTCCTGCTAACCATCTTGTTAGATTCGGTTTGATCCTTAAAGACCTCCCGGGATTTCTGACGAGGAAAAATCAAAAGAACTCAAGAGATTTACTTCGGATAAACTTCCCTGCTGAATGTCCTGACTATTTCAAAAGAAATTATCACTATCAGACTGACGGATATTTTTCTTATGACTCGGCTTCCAGGTATGATCACCAAATCGAAATTCTTTTTCTAGGTACAGCCCATATCATGAGAAAGGTGGCCTATGCAGAGTTGGGAGATGTGATTAAAGGCAATGAAAACGTTTTGGAATTCGGTGCGGGTTCAGGAGCTTCAGGCCATCAATTCAAAAGCTTATTTCCCGATACTTCACTTGATATCCTCGAGCCTGGAGCTGAGTACCTGAACTACGCCAGGAAAACGTATTCGCAAACCTTTAATCAGTTTATTCCAAAGTTCATGGAGAATTTTAAATCAGATAAAAAGTATGATGTTGTATTCAGTTGCTTTGTGATGCATGAAATTCCTGTTTCGTATTGGGATACAGTCACGACTTCCATAAAAGAAGCACTCAAAACTGGTGGTCATCTGCTCATCATTGATAGTCAGCAAAACTGCGACAAGTCTGCTCATCAGTTTGCTCTGGATCAGTTTGGTGAGGATTTTTATGAGCCTTATTTCCCCGAGTTCAGGGAGAGATCCCTTGAAGACTATTTCCAGGAAAAGGGTTTTCGATTAATCAGAAAGAATGAAGTTCTGTTTTCGAAAACCCTGTTATTTTCTTTATCTTAAGGGCCCGGCATGGGCATCCTTATAAAGTTTCTCATGTTCACTCAAAGCGCGCTTGAAAGCCGGTCTTGATTCATTTCTTTCAACATACCTGAAGAGATTCTTATGTCCGCTCAACACATCCATAAAACTCGCGGATTTAAGAACCGTCGTCATAATGATATCTGCGATACTAAAACTCTCACCTAAAAAGTCTCTATCTCCAAGTTTTTCAGAAACTATTCTTAAACGTTCGTCGAGTAAGTTTTTGGCCTTAGACTTAACAATCTCCGAAACATCCTTATCATCCTTTAAAAGAAAATAATGAAACATCCACGGTTCGATTGAATTTAAAGCAGCAAACAACCAGGTGAAAACATGGGCGCGTTCATTCTCGTCAGAAGGAAGAAGCTTATTGTTTTTCAGGGCCAGATGAAGAAGAATGGCTCCAGACTCAAACATACATAAATCCCCTGACGTAAAATAGGGAACTTGTCCGAAAGGCTGATTTTTCATATACTCAGGCTTCTTTGTTTCAGGGTGAGGATAACGAATCTCCTCGTAGGATTGACCCATTTCTTCTAAGGCCCAGCGGACACGAAGCTCGCGGACTAGACCTTTAGTGAAGTCCGGAATTCCAGTCAGGACGCTAAATCGGTTCATTGATTTATCTCCGGTTCAACCAGTTGGGCCAGCTTAACGAGTGACTCCTGCCAACCCAGGTAGCACATTTCTGCTGGTATCATATCAGGGATGCCTTCCTGCTTTATGTTGATTTCTGTTCCACACATAACTTCCTTAAAGAGAATCGTTACCGTCATCTCTCCAGGGAGATTTGGATTATCAAATTTATCTTTATAAACCAATTGCTCATTTTCTTTGATGATCGTGAAGGTTCCTGTCCAAGAGTGTTTTTCCTCATTGGTAAAATTTGTGAAAGACATTTTGTAAGCACCGCCGACTTTAAAATCAAAAGAGTGAACCTGACAGATAAACCCAAACGGCGGAAGCCAAACAGCCTTGGCCTCTGGATTTGAGAATGCACGGAACACACGGGATACGGGAGCTTTAAGGACACGGTGTAAATTGACTGAGTTTGACATATATCCTCCTCGGAATATTAACTTTTAAAAAGTAAACGAAGATAGTTTTCCAGATGATCAATACTTTCTGCGGCCGTACGGATGTCTCCGCTAGCCTTTGCCAGAATAAATGATCCTTGAATGACCGCCTGCGTGTGGAGAGCAAGACTGCTGGAAGTCCAGCTAGCTTTTGGACTGTAAAGTTTTTTTGCTTCGCTCAGGTCACTCTCTAGAACTTCGGCATGACCAAAGATCGAATTAAAGCAGGCCTTGTTAATTTCAGGATGTGATTGATAGACTTCTTGAATCATGGTCCCTACCAGACAAGTAAATTCTGGAAGCTCTCCGTTTAGGATCTCTTTTCTAAACCGAACGTAACCAAGAATTCTATCAAGCGGATCTTTGTTTAGATGATAAGGCGCCAAACGAAAAAACTCACTGGTCACTTGTGCCCAGCGGTTTGCCGCTGCCACTCCCAGATCTTCTTTAGAGGTGAAGTTGTGAAAGAAAGTTCCCTTACTCACTCCCGCGGCTTCACAAAGATCATCCACGGTCGTGGATGTATATCCCTTTGAACGGATGAGTTTAGTGGCAGCTTCAAGGAGGAGTTCACGAGAAGATTTTTTATCTGGGTTCGATATTGGTCGTGCCATCCAATTAATATACTGACTGGTCGGTACATTGTCAAGATTACGAAATTAATGTTTAATTTTGAACAGTTAAGATACCATCTCCCTAGAACTAAATCTTTTAAAGCGGGAATCGACATGGTTATTTTTGCAATCTCTGGAAGTCTAAGAGAAGGATCATCTAATACAGAAATCCTGAAAAAGATTAAGCTACATCTTCCTAAAAGCACCGAATTTATTCTTTATGATGGTCTCTCTCGCCTTCCTCATTTTAATCCTGACATGGATAAAGAAAATGTCCCGGCCGAGGTGGTTGAACTCAGAGGAATGATAAAGCGCTCAAATGCCATGATTATCTCTACACCTGAATATGCCCATGGAATCCCGGGATCTTTAAAAAATGCTCTGGACTGGATGGTCAGCACAACTGTTCTGGAAAACAAACCAATGGCAGTGATCTTTGGTTCTGCTTCTGAAGGAAATTTTGCTAAAGATGCACTTGTTGAAGTACTCAAAACAGTGTCGGCCAGAATTATGCCGGAAACTCTCGTTCAAATTTCTGCTTCACAGGAAAAAGTGGATGATTTTAACTTAAGTGATGATCTTAAGAATCTATTGGATAATCTTTTATCCCAAACGGTTCTTAAATCTTAAAAGATTGTTTATGAAGATAATGATTCTAAATTCTTTATTCCTTCTTCTGACAGGCTGTGCAGCTAAAAAACATGTGCTGGTTGCACCAGACCACTACCTGAATCTTAATAAACAGCACGCGGCCAAGCACAAGATTTGTATTGAACAGAAGAAACAAGTTCTCAACCGTGCAATCACACGTACGGAACAAGCTGAACTCAATGATGAAAACTTTTTCTTTGTCCGTGATGAAAAGAAGGCACTGGACTACATCAACAAGTTTGATATTTCTAAATTTGCCAATTTTGAGAGTCAACTTGAAAACCGTGCAATCATCGGTGCCTGTGTTCTTAAAAAAGATAAGGACTATAAGTCTTGCGACTCCATGATGGCGGCCTATGAATATTTTAGAGGCATGATTTATGGACTTAGGCAGTATTCGTGGTCAGGTCAAACCTCAGAATCAGCTATTTCTCAAACATTAAGTTATTTAAAGTATGTAACTACAAATGATCCTTCGCTGATGGATATCATTCTTGTAAACGATTTACTCATGCGTCTGGCAGATCAAGGTTCCGTTAAAGGTGAACTCTACTCCAGGGCCATCGGTTTTAGGCACGATGCTGAGAAACTTCACAAAGACCTACGAAAAAAAATGAGAAAACTTGCAAAGAAAGAAGTCAACTGCAAGGACGTTCAGGAATTTCACGAATACGAACGTAAAGAAGTCAAAGATCTATCCGAAGATTTTTCTAAAATCTTAGAGGATGCCACTTAGCCTCTAGATACGTTTGAGGAGTTCTCTTATTTTTTTTCCCACATCCTCAGAATAGGCCAATTCATCTCGAACAATGTCCATCTTATCGCAATCTAAATTTCGGGAATCCTTAAATTTATTTTTTAGATTTTGCACGTAATTTTGGGAATCAAGCATAATTTCCTTGATCTCCGGGTGCAATTTTTCATTCACAATTTGATTTACACTCAACTCATCAAGGGCACTTAAAGCGATTAATCGATTTAAGAGTGGAAAATCCCCTTCAGAATAATAACGGATATAATCGAGAGCTACTTTTTTACCTTCCAGTTGAAGATCTGTGGGCCATGGATATTTTTTTAGTGCTAGGGCCAGGCCTTGAAAGAACTGCATCTCATCCATGTAGAGAACACACGTATCTGTTTTATTAAATTCCTCATTGAACCGCTTCATTGATTCAACCGTGCACTCTCTGATAATATTTTTGTAAAGATCGATTGTTTTTGAGGTTAGCCCCTGGGTTGTATCGAAATTAGATAATACATCCCGGGCCAGGGTCTGATCCCGGGTAAATTCGATATTTCCTTTTTTATCAATTGAGAAACCTTTTTTTACGACGTTCTCTTTGTACTCACGACAATTCTGGATCTCATTGCCTGTTATTCGGACATCTTTAATCGGCGCCTCTTTCTTCGTTTGTGAACAGGCCGACGTGATCAAGACGCAAAGAAATAGAAATTTCATGAACTCTCCAGGATATCATTTCAAATATGCTATCACTGCTTGAGTTTTATGTCCCTGGATTCTTCAGAATACTCATTGACTCGTTTCCAATTTACGACATTCCAAAAGTTAGAGAGATATTTCACCCGTTCATTCCGGTACTTTAAGTAGTAGGCATGCTCCCAAATATCGGCACCAAGAATAGGAATGCCTCTAACTAGAACATCATTCATTAATGGATTATCCTGATTGGGAGTCGCAGTGATTTCAAGCCGGCCCTTGGTATTTCGAATCAACCAAACCCATCCAGATCCGAAAAGCTCTTTACCCTTTGCTTCAAAATCTGTTTTGAATTTTTTCACAGAACCAAAAGTTTCCGCAATTTCTTTTTCAAGACTCTTGGGCATCGTATTGCTGGACTCATCACGGCTCAGAATATCCCAAAAAAAAGTATGATTCCAGTGCCCACCTGCATTGTTTCTGACCTTCTCAGATTTCTGAGAAGCCGAATTAAAAATATCCATCATCGAGACACCTTTTTTCTTCAGGTTTTCATTCAAGGCTTTAACATACCCCTGGTGGTGAAGATCATGATGAATCAGCATCGTCTCACTATCGATAAATGGCTCTAAACTATTGGCCGGATAAGGCAAAGAACTGAGCTCAAAAGGTGATTTAAGATCGATTAAACTTTGTAAACTTGCATGTGAAAGGTGGGGTAACAAAAGTAAACTAAATCCGAGAACTAAAGATAACAATTTCATACCATTCCTTTGATGAGAGTCGACCTTAAGGGCATCATAGAAACTAATTACTTGAGGGTCACCACTCACCCGGTCAAACGGTAGCGGCAAAGAAAATTATCATTGTGTATTTTATAGATTTACCCGACCATAGATCTATGAAAGTTGTGCTTTTCTTTACACTTTTAATCATAGCAGGTTGTGCCACTACTCCCGCCCCTAAGAGCGACGAGGAGCTGGTTATCACGGAGGTCTATCCTGATAAAGGCACGGCCATGGTCAGGCAAGATATAGAACATATGATTCGGATTTATGACCTGACCCCACTTATCTTCACCCACAAAATCGAGATCGAATCAAGAAAGGTCCCATCTCGCTCTCACCCTGTTTTAACTTTGAATACACGTTTTGCTGAGAATCCTCAAAAAATCCTGGCAAGTTTTATTCATGAACAACTGCATTGGTGGACTTCAATGAATAGGGTCCAGACTCTTAAGGCCATCGCCGAACTTGAGCGAAAGTTTCCCGGAGCACCACGGGAAGGGAAAAATAAAACTAACAAAACGACCTATGAGCATTTGATTGTTTGTTTACTTGAATACGATGCTTTAGCTTTTTATCTGGATAAAAAGAAGGCTACAAAAACTATCTGGGAATTTATAAACAGGGACCGGATCTACCCGTGGTCGTATTCCAAAGTGCTTAAGAATTACGCCACAATTAATCAGATTATTTTAAGGAATAAACTAAAACCAAAAATTCTTATCCCGACTCAGAAGCCAACAAAAAAGCCCTTACTTTCACCTGCAAGAAGACTTAAAAACTTATAACGATCACTCATTTTATCTTTCGTAAACTCAGCACCGACGCCAATGCAGTTGATCTGAACTTTACGTCCATTTTCTTCTCTTACCACTCTAAGTATGTCGTAGATGTCATCTTTTTTATTTGAGTTATGAAATGTAGGAGCTCCATCTGAGAGCAAAACAATATCTGTGATGTTGACATAGTTTTTTAAAGCAAAAAGCAATACGTCTCTGGTAGGAGTGCCACCATAAGGTCTTAGTCCATGGATAAAATCAAAAACATCCATTTGATTAAGTGAAGTATTCTCCTTAGGAACTCCCCATAGGGTTTTGAAGGGCGCCCGTTCGCCAAAGGGAAAGTGGATGACTTCAATGCTAAAATCCGGGGCCAGAGAGGTAATAAGCATTTTCATTCCCGCCTTCACCTGCCCCATCCGGTCTTCTTCAGTCATAGAGTAGGAAGTATCAATGATAAAAAGAATTTCTTTGCCTTTGAATTTAAATCCAACATCGACGTTTCTTCCGCCTTCTTCTCCTTCCGCTCTTGCATTTTCAAGGAGGGCGATTTTCTCACCATTCTTGGCCAGAAGCTCTTTTGCCTTTGCGAGCTCAGATTCTGTATCTTTGAGTTTTGCTTCGAGGGCCTTCGTGACAACGGCAGCCTCTGCATCCACAGTGGGTTTATTTTTAGGAATGGCAACATACAGAATGATAACTGCACCGAGAGCACCACTTAATATGTCGAGAAAGGATATTGAAAAAAGTTCAATCGGCCGTCTTTTTCTCATCCAATTTCAATCTTGTTTATTAGGTTGTCGATGACAAACTCTTTTAGGTCAGAGTGAAAGCGATCTGTTTCTTCCTGGAGCTGGTGAACAAACCACATGATGATAATCGAAAGGACTAAAGCAACTAAAGTCGTGTCAAAGGCCACTCCCAGAAGCTGGGTAATTCGATCCATATCCCCTGAGTTAGCGACAATCAGTGCCTGAGAAATACCGATAACTGTTCCCACAAATCCAATCGATGGAATCACCCACGTCAGGTAGCGAATGACAGATTGGTCACCCTCTGATTTTTCCTGCGAAACTTCTATTTGAATACTCACGATGTCGATTAACTCAGAAAGAGAGCCGGATGTGCGGAATTTTGTACAGGCCTTCTTCAAAAGATCACTGAGGATGTATTTTTCTTTCCGCTCAAATTCAATGAGCTTAAATTTTAGATTGTTAATATCCTGAGGCATAAACACATGCTTATCATTTGTTGGAATAATATTTAATTTAAAGGCCAGCCTCTCGCGCGCAATGACGCGCAACTTCTCTTTCACTTCAAACCACGCCCAGAAAAACGCTAAGTAGGTTAAACCTTGAATGTAGCCGCCATTTATGACATCCCCTCCCAAAAGCAGAAGGAACCTGTAAAATCCAGGTGAAGTTTCTTTGTTTGTTAGCCCTAAAGCGAGCATACAAACTGCTGTAATTAAAAGTGCGATACCTGACGAAAGTGTTAGGTTTCTAAGGTTTTTCATCTGACATTTTCCGTGTTATTAAGCTTACCTATCTATCGGCATCTCTTGAGGGGACATTATGAAGAAAGTTGAAATCCATCCTGAAGCGGTTGAACGTGTTAAAAAATTCACGATAACTGACACAAATCTAGGATTTGGTAAGTACATGGCCCCAATTATGATTGAGGCCATCTATGATAAGGGTGAGTGGCAGCGCTTCGACCTCCTTCCCTATGGCCCTTTAAAATTAGATCCATGCAGTAAAGTACTCCACTATGGTCAGGAAATTTTTGAAGGGATGAAGGCTTACCGCCAGCCGGATGATTCCATCAAGATGTTTCGTCCGGAGCAAAACGCCAGACGCTTTAATCAGTCGGCCCGTCGTATGTCGATGCCCGAAATTCCTGAAGATCAGTTCATTCATGCTTGCGATGTCATCTGTGCTTACAGCAAAAACCTGGTTCCTAGAAGACTTGGCGAATCTCTGTACTTGCGTCCCTTCATGATTGCTACTGAAGTAGGATTAGGTATTAAACCCTCTAAGCAATTTCTCTTCATTATAGCAGCCTCACCGTCAGGGGCTTACTTCGCTGCTGATTCAGTAAAAGTATACATCGAAAGAGATGACATCCGTGCAGCACATGGTGGAATTGGCTTCGCAAAAACGGGTGGAAATTATGCTGCAAGTTTAAAGTCATACGCTAAAACAATTGACTCTGGTTGTGATCAGACAATGTGGCTTGATTCAACTCACCAATACGTAGAAGAAATGTCCGGCATGAATTTCATGGCCATCATAAATGGAGAGCTCCACACTCCTGCTATCACTGATACCATTCTTGACGGTATTACCCGCAGATCAATTCTGGAACTTGCCCGGCACTCAGGTATGAAAGTGGTGGAAGATAAGCTCTCAATTACTCATCTTCTTGAATCAGTTCAAAACCAAAGTTGTACTGAGGCTTTTGTCTGTGGAACGGCTTCCGTTATTTGTCCGGTAAATTCATTCCTTGATAAAGATGGGAAAATTTACCAGGTGAAAGATGGGACTGGAAAAATCTCTCTTCAATTAAGAGAGAAACTTGTAGGAATTCAGGCCGGCCGTGAAGACGGCCCGGAAGGATGGATGCATACAGTAAAAGATATTAAGTTCTAACTTCAATGAGCGTTATGGATTAAACATCCATGACGCTTTTTTTATGACCTTCCCGTTTACCTGGATCTGCACCTCATGCTCCCCTTTAAAAAAAGTCATGGTCGTAATTCTTTTTAGTGAATGATTTTTTTTCACGATTACTTTCTCACCCGCCTTTAGTGTGAGTGCCTTAAGCTTAAACACTTTTGCCGACCGGGAGCCATTGGCCTTCACAAAATTAATGAGATAATCAACAATCAAATCCTGAGGTTTAAGAGACGTGGACTCTATGAGGAATTCGAAGGCCAGAGTGTCGCCCATTTTATAATTTTTCTGATTCGTTTTAAAGTTTTTTAAATTCACCTTCGCCTCACCGGTAACTCCCATTAATCCTAAGGCTCCTCTATGACCTTTCTTAATAAGGGTGCGAAGCCCTTGCTTTTTAATCCAATCAATTTTGTCTTTATGTTCAGGCGGAGCATTCTTAACCCAAGACTTTAATGTTTTAATCAAAAGCTCTGGGTGGTCTTTTGAAATATCGTTTAAATGATTCGCCACACTTTTTCTGACGTAAAGCTCCTCATCGTATTTTAATTTTTCGAGCAAATGAAGAGTTGCTGGACGCCTGATAAAAGATTGGATTTTTCCTCCCCATGGAAGCAAGGGCCTGGTTCCTTCAGAAATCCAACGCCGGATATGGACATTTTCATCTTCTATCCACTTTTCTAATTTCTCTAATATAGCTTCAGGATCTTTATTTAAAAAAGGTCGGATCGCAAACTCGGAGGTAAATGCCTGGGTCATCTCGTACATAAGATCCATACTCTTATCAAAATGATCTGTTCCAAACTGAGAAATGTATTCTGACACCGGCCAGAGCTCAAATCCTTTAAGTTTTTTTTCGGATAAAACTTTTTTGATGATCGTTGCATCTTCTGAATATTTTTTAGGTAACTCTGCTCTGAGCCCTTCTGTCAAAAGGAGAACTCTTGCTTTAAGTTCCAGGGAATCTAACTGAGAAATAATCTTTAGAAAGCGCTTCTGATTGAAAGAGGGATAGGCCGCATGAAAGGCTGCTCCCATCTTCTTAACCACAGTGGCGTTGATAAAATTTTTAAATGCACTATCACTCATAATCTCAGACCTCAGAACAAAAAAAAAGCCGCCCTATTAGGGCGGCCAGGGATAAAATCTATTTACGAGAGACTTGGCAATATTTCAAAACAAATAATTGCAATAAGAGTCGGAAAGAGCGCTCCCTTAAGTAGACCCATGGGAGTAATACCGTCCGGACCGAATGTATCCTTCAAGATACCAAAGCCAGCCGGGTTTGGGGCGTTTGCAATAACTGTAAGACCACCACCGGTAACGGCCCCTGCAACTAAGAAATACTTAGCTGAGTCAGTAAGCTCAACCAATGATCCAAGATAAGTAAGAGCAGCGTTATCAGTAATACCAGTAAGAGCAGTTGCTCCGAAATAAAGAACTTGGTCCGATAATGAAGCAATCAACGGCTGAATCCACCATTTTTGTGGCGTTCCAAGGACAATCAATCCGGCAAGAAAAAATCCTACCATCAACGAAGCCTTAACCTGAACCTCATCCTGAAACTCTTGAGTAACGACAGTGAAACCAAGAAAGAGAAGAAACAGACCCATGAACACAACCATGTGATGAGCTGTTAAAACAACTAGAGCAAGAAACAGGATATGTATAAAAGTAACCCACCATGGAGGGAGCATCTTATTTCCTGAATCCTGGGCAAGCTTGAAATCACCTATTAGGTCTTTTTTGAAGTAAAAACCAACTGATACAGCACTAATTAAACAAGAAATAGCAGCCTTATAACCAAAATTTGTAAACATGTGTCCAAGACCCCAACCCCATTTACTTGCTACCATTAGGACTGGCGGAGCTGCAAAGTGGGATAGGGTTCCACCAATTGAAACGTTTACAAAAAGTAGTCCGATAGTCGCATACTTAAATTTTGTACTCATGTTTTTATCAGAATAAAAATTCTTAAGAAGAATGATTGCAGTAACTGTCATAGCGGCTGGTTCAGTAATGAATGAACCTAGAAGAGGACCCATGACCATAACTGTAATGTAAAAAGCTAATTTTTTAGGAAGTGGAATTAAATTTGATATTGCAACGATCATGTTTTCGGCTAACTTAATAACAGGACGAGTTCCCGCCATTGCCATAATAACGAAAACAAATCCCGGTTCAGTGAAGTTTAGAGATTCCAAGTAAACAGTTGGAGCACTTCCGCCATCAACCATTGCAATGATCAAAAGAAATGGAACGGCCCACATCCCAAACACGGCTTCAACTTCTGCCATGAAATGGAAAAAATTCTCTCCCATAGATCCTTCCGGATATTTATGGGCCATATGAGCAAATTTACTCACAAGGAATGTGTGAAGAACGGCCAGCGCGAAAATAATCGTCGCTGACAATTCAATGATACTAGGATTCATGAACTCCCCTTTTTAGATAGAAAACTATATATCAATAGTTTAAGGGGATTTTTAAGAAGTTGGAAAAAAAAGTAATTAGCCGTTCTTGCCGATTGAGTTAACAGGACAGGCATCCATTTGCTCTTCACACAGAGCGATTTCATCAGGTGTTGTAGGCTGCTTTTTAATATAAGCGTTGCCGTTGTCATCTTCTGCGTAAAATTCTGGAGCACCGGAGTAGCAGACGTTACAGGCTATACAGCCTTCGCCGCCATCATCATCAGGGTCCGTGCAGTAAAATGCGCCGGGGATATTCTTAGGGTGTTTATTTTTTGGGTTAGCCATAGGCCATATCTTAGTGATTCAACACCACTCTATCAAGTGTTTGCCATGCATTATTTTTGACATTTACCCTAGAGGATAGGTAGCTTGTGAAGACTATTTATGGAGGATGGAAACATGGATGAAAAAATTTTAGAACGGGCCCGGCTCTGGAGTGCTAATGCTTACTTCAGTGATGACGACCGCTCAGAAATCCAGAACTTATTAAACAGCCTACCCTCTAATGAAACCGAACTCACAGAAAGATTTTACAGGGACCTGGAGTTTGGAACCGGTGGTCTGCGTGCCCCTATGGGTATGGGTCAAAACCGCATGAACCGCTACAATGTTCGTCGGGCAACTCAAGCCTTAAGCTCTATGATTTTAAAAAATTTTAAGGGAGAGAACTCGGCCGTCATTTCTTATGATTCACGAAATAACTCTAAAGCCTTTGCACTTGAGGCTGCTGGAGTCTTTGCTGCTAATGGAATTAAGGCGTACATCTTTAGTGCACTGACCCCTACTCCCATGCTCTCTTTTGGCGTGCGCTACTATAAGGCCAGTGCTGGCATCATGATTACAGCTTCTCATAATCCTCCCATTTATAATGGCTATAAAGCTTTCTGGAATGATGGTGCTCAGGTCGTACCACCTATCGATAAAGATATTATTGATTCCTACAATGGGCTCAATGACTGGAATCTAGTGAAGTACATGCCTTTTGAAGAAGCTGAGAAAAAGGGGCTGGCGGTTTGGACTGATGAAAAAGTCGATAATGCTTTTTATGAAATGATCAGTAATAACGTGATCCAGGATTCTGATCTCTGCTTTAAACATGGCTCAGAGCTTTCAATCGTGTTCACCGCCCTTCATGGAACAGGTCAGGTTCCTTGTATGGAAACCTTCAAACGCCTGGGCTTCTCGAATGCTCAGTCGGTAAAAGAGCAATCTGAACCAGATGGAAATTTCCCTACAGTTAAATCTCCCAATCCGGAGGATCCTAAAGCTCTTAAAATGGCGGTGGATCTGATGCTTAGCTCGAATGCTGACATCGTTTACGGTACCGATCCTGATGGAGACCGACTGGGCGTTGTAATTAATCATCACGGAAAACCGTCATTCATCAATGGTAACCAGATAGGTGCCTTGATGATTTATTATATGTTTAATCGCAAAAAAGAGATGAATACACTTCCTTCAAAGCCTTTGGTGATTAAATCCATCGTGACTTCTCCCATCCAGAACGCAATTGTTGAATCCTTTGGTGGAACTGTCCTAGATACTCTTACGGGTTTTAAATGGATGGCAGGTCTGCTGCGTGAACTTGAAGAAAAAAAATCTGATTTCAATTTTGTTTTCGCCTCTGAGGAATCTTTTGGTTATATGCCTCATAATCAAAGCCGGGACAAAGATGGGGTAAGTTCCGCCGCACTCATGTCCGAAGCCGCTCTTTACTATAAACTTAAAGGTATGACTCTGGTGGATGCTCTTGATGAGATCTATGAGAAATATGGTTTCTATTATGAATCCCTACTCTCCTTGGACTACGAAGGAATGGCAGGGGCCCAGAAGATTGCACGGATTATGGATTTTTTCCGCAACTTCCCTGAAGCGCAATTTGCTGGTGGAACAATTTCTGAAAAAGAAGATTACCTACTTGGTAAAAATCTCCCAAAGAGTAATGTTCTTAGCTTCAGCTTTACCAACGGTAATAAATTCTTCCTACGACCTTCCGGGACTGAACCTAAGATAAAATTCTACGTCATGGTAAGAGAGACTGAAGGAACTTTGGAAAATAAAAAGATCAGTGCTCTAAAAAAAGTAAAAATCATCGAAGAGAAGATTCTTGAAATCTGTGAAAAGGCATAAATGGAAAAGGTCATTGTTCTATTAAGTGGTGGAATGGATTCTTTGGTCTGTGCGGGCCTTGCAAACCGGGATCATCAGAACGTTTACGCTCTTCATATGAACTATGGGCAGAAGACCTCGTCGAGGGAAAAAATATCTTTTGACGAAATTTGTAATCATTATAAAATTCCTCTCGAAAAAAGAAAAGTCATCGACATGACCTTCCTTCAACAAATTGGTGGAAGTTCTCTGACTGATGACGCTATCTCGGTGAAGAGTTATCAGGGAGATTCGGATGCTATCCCTGATTCATATGTCCCTTTTAGAAATTCCATCATCCTCTCCCTGGCCGTATCATGGGCAGAAGTCGTCGGTGCTAACAAACTCTACATTGGTGCAAACCACGAAGACTCCCCTGGATATCCAGATTGTCGTCCTTCATATTACGATGCCTTTAAAAAAGTGATTAAAGAAGGAACTAAGGCTGCAGATATTGATATCCTGACACCTGTGATTCATATGAAAAAAAGGGATATCGTGCTTAAGGGTAAGGAGCTTAGTGTTCCCTTCAACCTAAGCTGGTCTTGTTATAAAAGCTCTGCCAAGGCTTGTGGGCAGTGCGACTCCTGCGCGCTCCGTATAAGAGGCTTTAAAGAGGCTGGAATTACTGACCCTATTGACTACCAATAGGAGAGGCCTAAACTCATCAAGTTCACTCACTTTATGGAGGCTTCTATGAAATTATTGCTAATTACCGCCCTACTCATGTCTTCAGCATTTGCAGACCACACACCGGAACACAAAGAAAAAGCGATTGGTGAAGTTAAGGAAAGAATTGCTGCCAATATTGATCAGAAAATTGGTGCTCTCAATGCTCACAAATCCTGCGTTCAGGGTGCAGCCGACCGTGAAGCCTTAAAGGCCTGCAGAAAGTCCCACAAAGACGCGATGAAAAAACTTCATGAAGAAAACAAAGGTGAGAAAGCTGCCTGGAAAGAAAGTCGTAAATCAAAAAAAGAATCAAGAAAGAAGAATTAGTACTCAAAGGGCCGGTTCGCTGGCCTTTTCCTTTCCTACTTACGCTTGAGTCTCTCTAAGGCCTTGACGATTTTCCGGAAATTCACGTAATCATAGCGGCTCTGACATTTAAGAAGAAAATCTTCCATCATAGGTTCGTCGTCTGTTAGAAAATAATAAGAAAAGTCATTGGCCACTATAAACAAGGCTGAGAGAGGAGAGATCCTCTCGGCACGCAACTGCATGGGGAAACCACTTCCGTCCGGGGTCTCATGATGCTGATAGACCAATGAATCCGTGTCAGGTGGTGCCTGGGAAAAATATCTCTTGATGAGATTGGCCGCATCTTTTGGATGACTGAGGAAAATCTTTTGATCTTCTTCAGAAAAGTTCTCTTTTGTTTTTTCAAATTCCGCGAAACTCTGAAGCTTCAAAAGATCGGGTTTTACCGCCAAGGTAATATCACATAAGACTGAGGCATAGACCAACTTGTCCATGGTCGTTTTGGAAATCCAATCAAGTTGTCTGGCCAGCAAACATGAGATCACACTTGTAAGATTCATTTTTTGAGTAAAAAATGCATATTGGGTTTTATTCTGCTTCATCATCGTCAGATAATGCTCCATCTTGTCTTCTTTTTCGACGATGGCCCGGATATTAACAATTGCCTGGTCAATGATTGCCTTAAATTCGGCATCCACGTGAACCTCTTCATCAATCCGGAGAATCTTTTGCTCATAACGTTTGGCAGGAGTGTCACTTGCTCCACGAAGAACAAAACGAAAGTTGTTGGCCTTTAGAAAGATATTTATTTGTTTTTGAATCTGCCCAATCACCCACATGGCCGTGAGACGATTGACATAGAGGTACCGGATGCCTTTTTCTTTATACTTTTTAATATCGAGGACATTGGTATTATCGTCTTCGTTATAAATTTTAATAAATTTATCGGCCCCGAGGCGAATAAAGAGATTTTTATTAATTCCATCGAGTTTAGTTAAAAAATCGATATCAATACGACAATAGGCACTTTCACTGATAAAAGGAGATCCAGAAAAAAGCTTAATCGCTTCATCAACTAAATTGCCTGGCAACCCAGACTCCTCCATCAAAAGAACCTGATGAATATCTTTGAGAATTTCCTTACCTTCGGCCCTGATTTCATCCACAAGGACAACAATACGAACAAACTTAGAGTTATCTTTCAAAAATCCTACAAAATCCTCAAGCAAGTAAGCATTAGGAGTGTAGTCGTAAATAATCATGCTCGGCTTGTGATCAAGATTTTTTAAAAACGAGAGGGCCATTTCTTCAGACTCTAATTCTGTAACATCTACCTGAAGAAGTGTCTCCAAAACAAATTTCAGAATCCCCCGCATATACGGAGAAGCTGAGACGACCAAAAATGGGATTTTTTGTATTTCTGCAGTCATTAGTAAAGTTGGACAAAGTCCCCTTCAGTGACAGATCCACCAGAATGGAGGATACAAACGGCACCATCAGCTCCAAAGTAATCTACAACTTCTAACGTTCCTTTAACTTCCCCTTGGGACATACCTATCATGGCACCAGACTCAGGGTCATAGACTTCCTGTCCTTCGGTAATCACTTTCATGATATCCCCAATGTTAAGTCCAGAGCTTCTACCGGCATTAAGATAAATCCTTGTTCCGATAATCTTTGCCACTCTTCCCATCCAGTCCAGGCGGCTACCAATTTTGATAACCTTAGGAACCATCTTTCTCACGGCCACTTTAACAGAATACCGGAGAAGGTCTTGTCTGTAGGCAAGATTATCTTCAGTCTCGCCCTGATAAAACTTCAAGTTATCATCGGAGATATTTCCATCAACCGTTTCGGTGAATAACTCCTTATTAGCAAGGACATCATAGGCCTTAATTTCAACAATCGTTTCGGCCAGGGATTTAACTTTGCGGACAAATCCAATTTCATCACTTTTTTGCCGCACACGAGCCTCTTTAACCCGTCCAAAAATAACAATGTTTACGCCGGACATTTTTGCCTTCCGGGCCAGTTGCACTAGTTTAACTCCCCCTCCAGCGTAAATCTCCTTACTGGATCCAAAAATACTTTCAGCATCGGGATCAATAAGAAATTCACGAGACTTACTTACTTCGCGTCTGAACTCTTCAGTTGCCACGATAGCTAAATCTTCTCCGCCCATAGGAGACTCATTATAAAAAGTAAGAAGAGCGATTTTCTTTTTGATAGGACTGAATTCAGAAACGCGATTTAGTCGGTTGGCCTGATTAATTGGCCGGCGTCTGGTTATGGGAGCACAGGCCTGCACAAATAAGAGCACCAGTAGAATTGGTGATAAGAATCGAGCGGATTGAATCATCTTTATCCTCAGAGTTATTCAGCTACTAACTTTAACACGTGATGAACTCCTGTAAATTCATTCACTAATGTATACCGTTGAGATGATTTTAACTCTTTTATGCCCGACAAGAAATCCGTAAACGATTTTTCCTCACCCCCATGGTAGCAGATAAGGTTTGCTTCATCTTTTGAGAAGGATTGAAGGTAAACTTCCAGTCCCAGGGAGCGTCCGGCCGATTTTAAGTGCTCTTTCAGAGCTAAAACATCTCCTAAGTGCTTTTGACCCTTAATAACCAACTTTGATACTCGGTTAGTTCTACGGTCAAAGACTTCCTTCTCTTCAAGGGACTGCTTAAAGTTCATAAAGGCCGGAATGGGCGTCCGGTATAAAGAGCTGGCAAGCTGAGAATTTAAACTTTTCTGATCTAATTGTTTAAAAGCCCTGGACTCTGGGCCAACGGTAAAACTTCCAAGGATTCGTTTAGTCTCCACATTTAAAAGCAGGACCCCACCATCCCATTCAAATTTATCATTGGATCGCTTCAGGTTAAAACTCACTTTGAGAAATAACGAATGCCGAAACTCTTCCGGGGCACTTAGATTATCAACATGAGTCTCACTCCACTTGGAAGTGTAATTGAGGCAACTCTCATCACAAATCAAAACTTCCTCTACTGTGGACGGCATGTTTTCGTGAAACCACTTTAACCATGATTCATTGAGGGGACGTAAAAAACTACTCTCCCCTTCAACACCCAGATCCTGCCAATTAAAGTGCATTGGATTGATCTGAGAGATTAAATAAATCCGGGCAATAGGTTTGGTTTCATTCAAAATGATTCTGCGAAAAAGGTTATCAAGTCGAGATTTATCAATCTCAAGGTCAACTTTTGCTTCCCAGAGATTTTTTTCTTTGGGAAGCTTGTTAAAAGTCTGAAAGTTGTGGGATTTTAATATTTCCTGGGTGCGGGAATAGCGAATAAATAATTCTTCCCGATCTTTCTCGAGAGTTTCAAGATAAGAAGCTTTCTCTGCGTCTGTTAAATTTTTCTGATACGAAACTCCGAACTTATCGTTAAACTTTCTTTGTTCATAAGACTCAAAATACTCTTTGAATTTTAGATCTAATTTTTCACTGAACACATCAAATTTAAATCCTAATTCGGGCGCAAATTTCTCAATACCTCTTAGTGTCGCTGTGTGAAGAAGCTGAGACTTAATCTGAGCCTCGCTTAAGTTATCAAATTTTTGCTGTATCTCAACAGTATGACGCAACTGAGCCACTGCAGAATAAGAAAAGAAGAAAATGAAGAGAACTAAATATCTCACTGCCGAATTTCCTCCACCTTCCCATCGATAATAAAAGAAACAGAATTTGTATTTAAAAGTTCATTGAGCTTTGCAGCCATTTGAGGAGAGGGACTAACCAGGAAGTTATCATCCAGTTGCATGCGCGCTCTTCCCTCAGGAGTTTCAAAAATAAAATGAATCGGCACTGATCCCCGGTAACTTAAGAGAATCTGTTTCATTTGGTTAAGCGAGTAAGGATTTAAGTTATTTAATGGCACACTTACTCTGACGGAAGTAACCCTATCATCAGACTCATCTTTCAGAAGACTGACTTTTGTTGGAAAGAATTTTTTAGGATCTTCTGAGAGGTTAACGTAGCCAGTTAAGAGCAGGGGCTCATCCATCGCCAGAAAAGGCGCAAATTCTGCGTAGGTTTTAGGAAAGAAGAGGCATTCAATTTTCCCTGAAAGATCTTCGAAGGTAACAAAGGCCATCTTATCACCTTTTTTGGTGAGGATAACTTTGTTCTCAGCGATCATTCCAGCGATAATCATGCTCCGCTTAGAGGGATCGTTCTCATCCCCCATTCGAGGATTAAAACCTTCAGGTTTGGCCACAGTTGGCAGGTCCTGAACATCGGCAATACTCATAGAAGTAAGTTTACCCATGATATCTTTAAACCGCATGAGAGGGTGACCAGAAACGTAAATGCCTAAAAGCTCAGCTTCCAGAGAGAGTTTTTGTTTTTCATCAAACTCCTGGGATTCATTAATATTGAGCTGCTCCTCAGAAGTCTGAGTCGCCCCACCCATATCGAATAGAGAGGTCTGACCATTAAGTTTCTCTTCCTGCTTTTTCTCAGCAAAAGAAATAATGAATTCCATATGATCTAATAGAGTCTTACGATTAAATTTTTCACATGAATCGAAAGCTCCTACTTTTATAAGAGACTCCATCACTCGCTTGTTAACGGCCTTAAGACTTACGCGTTCACAGAAATCCACGTACCCCTTAAATGGTCCGTTCTCTTCGCGTTCACGCACGATCTCTTCAACTGCAGACTCCCCAACACCTTTAACAGCACCTAATCCAAACCGGATGGTTGATCCAATAACGTTAAAGAGCCATAGAGATTCGTTAACATCCGGGGGAAGAATCTGAATGCCAAAATCTTTGGCTTCCTGAATATAAGAAGTAATTTTTTCTTTGTTGTTAATCTCAGTACCAAGAAGGGCGGCAAAGAATTGAGCAGGATAATATCTTTTAAGAAACGCAGTCTGATAGGAAATAACCGAATAAGCAACCGCGTGAGATTTATTGAATCCATACTCAGCAAACTTTTCCATCAAATCAAAAAGAGCAATCGCTTTCTCTTCATTAAAGCCGCGCTCTACAGCTCCTTTTCGGAAGATCTCCTTATGCATCTGCATTTCTTCGGCTTTCTTTTTACCCATCGCTCTTCGGAGCATATCCGCCTGGCCAAGAGAGTAACCTGCTACCACGCGGGCAATGTTCATCACCTGTTCCTGGTAAACGATAATACCGTAAGTATCTTTCAGGACAGGTTTTAGCTCTTCGAATGAATACACTTCAGGTTTTTGCCCATGCTTAATTTCAGCAAATTCATGGTGCATACCAGATCCCATCGGACCGGGACGATAAAGAGCATTGATCGCTGTAATATCATCTATTGAATCAGGCTTAATCCGTTTACATAGATCCTGCATTCCGGATGACTCTAATTGGAAGACTCCTACCGTAGAACCTTCGGAGATGATTTTATAAACTTCCTGATCATTGTAATCGATAAACTCAATATCAAAATCAGCTTTCAGATCGCGCATGACAAGTTTTTGAGCGTTTGAGATTACGGTCAGAGTTTTTAAACCTAAAAAGTCGAATTTAACCAGACCGATTTTTTCCGAAAAATCTTTATCGAACTGAACTACCTGTTCACCTTTTGCCCCACGAAAAAGTGGAGTGTAGTTAACAAGGGGCTCATTGGTAATAATAACGCCAGCGGCGTGAATTCCTGCGTGACGGTTAAGTCCTTCAAGACGTTTTCCGATCTGAAGAATTCTTCTGATTTTAGGATCGTTATCTTCAAGCTCCTTAAGCTTGGGTTCTTTATCAATCGCTTCCTGAAGCTCAATGCCCAATTCTTCCGGAATGAGTTTTGCCAGGGCATCAGCTTCCGAATAAGGCAAAGCAAACACCCGGGACACATCCCTTAAAACTGCTTTGGCAGAGAGGGTTCCGAAAGTGATGATCTGACCCACTCTCTCTTCGCCGTATTTTTTAGTTACGTACTCAATAACTTCCTGACGGCGCTCCTGACAGAAATCGATATCAAAATCCGGCATTGAGATACGTTCAGGGTTAATAAATCTTTCAAAGAGAAGGTTATAAGGAATGGGATCAACGTTGGTAATTTTTAAGGCGTAGGCCACAATTGAGCCAGCTCCTGATCCACGTCCCGGCCCGACCGGAATTCCATTGGCCTTAGACCAGATAATAAAGTCCGATACGATGAGGAAGTAGCCGGTAAATCCCATTTGCTTAATGAGGCCAATCTCTACTTCAAGTCGATCAGTGTAAACGGCCTTGAGTTCAGTTTCCCAGTTTGGCTTCTCTAGGAGATGTTTAAAATGAGGTCCGTTAAAGCGCTCCTCCAAACCTTCTCGAGATAATCGTGTGAAGTATTCATCCTCGGTCTCAGCGGTTTTAATTTCAAACTTTGGCAAAAGGTATATCTGCTTCCCCTTATCATCCTGCCAGCGGATCTCAAGGTTACATTTATCTGCAATTTTAAGGGTATTATCACAAGCTTCAGGCGCGTAATGAAAAGCCTTGCGCATCTCTTCAGCCGATTTGAAATAAAACTCATTCGTGGTGAGTTTCATTCGCTTCTCATCCTCAAGTGTTTTTCCCGTCTGAATACACATGAGGACTTCCTGAGCCGCAGAATCATCACGGGTCAGATAGTGGCAGTCATTCGTTGCTACAAGATTAATGTTATTACTCTTAGCAAAAGCAATGACCTTCTCATTTACAATCTGCTGCTCGGGAATTCCATTTTCCTGAATCTCAAGATAGAAATCGTCACCAAAGAGCTCTTTATATTTAAAGGCAGCTTGCTGGGCCTTCTCATCCTGGCCGGTAAAAAAATTATAACCGACTTCACCTTTTAAACAGGCCGTGGTCGCAATAAGACCTTCCGAGAATTCACGAAGAAGCTCCATATCCACCCGGGGCTTATAATAGAATCCTTCCTGGTAAGCCTTGGAGAGAAGCTTACAAAGGTTACGGTAACCCGTTTGATTTTTACAAAGGAGAATCAAGTGGTGGATCTGGTGGCGACCCTCTACTTCGTCCTGAGAATCGAGGGTCTTCAAATTTTTAGGGGCCCTGCGGTCATGGCGGGAGCCCGGTGTGAAATAAATTTCTGAACCCAGAATTGGTTTTATTCCGGCCGAGATGGCGCGAGTATAAAAATCAATCCCTCCAAACATGTTCCCATGATCGGTACAAGCGATGGCCGGCATGTTGAGTTCTTTGGCCCGTTTAAATAGATCGTTTAACCGGATGGCACCATCTAGAAGTGAGTACTGAGAGTGCAGGTGAAGATGAGTAAAACTATCTTTGTGAGTATTTTGAAAATCACTCCCGAGAAAGGGGTTTTTCATGAATATTTGCCTCGAGAAAAGTGTGTGTCTTATGTCTCTTTAGATAATCATTTTTAGAGGGAAAAGGCATCAGAATTGAGGTCAGAAAAGGCTTAAATGACTCGACTAGTCGGGCACTGTAATTATTACAAGCACTTCTTCACAAATCTCAGGTTCTTGCTATGATGCTACGCGTTACTGGTATTTCAAAGAGGTTTACCATGATCTTAAATTGGACAAAACAGTTTCTTCTAGCAACAGGCCTGTTTGCTTTGGTTTTAACCGGCCAGACTGTCAGTTTGATGGCCAAGGATAAGCGTTTATCCGAGAAGCAATTGGAAAAAGCCGCTCAGGTAGTACGTGCAACCGCATCAGGCACTGATCAGCGGATTAACTGATCCCCTCCCCTTAATTTGTCCTTCAAAAATCATGGTGTTCGCGATACGAAAAGGCTCCACTGAGGAGCCTTTTCTATGTTCACTGACAATAACCTTAAGCTAGCGACTGAATTGCTTGAAGCAATTAAGTTTTTTAATCAAAAAGGCTGGTCTCCGGCAACCTCAACTAACTACTCTGTTCGCTCTAGTAATTTAAGCAACTACATTATTTCCCGTTCTGGTGTTGATAAAAGTAAGTTTGCTCTGGAAGATTTGATTCTTATCGATGGGGAGGCCAGACTTCTTGCCCCGTTTAACAAACCTGGTATTAAATCTTCAGCTGAGACAGAAATCCACACCCACATATACGCCAAATACCCTGAAATAAATTGTGTGCTTCACACTCACTCTGTCCTGGGTACAGTTCTGTCAAAAGTTTTTGCTAAGGAAAAGCAATTGCAGTTTGAAGGCTTTGAGATTCAAAAAGGTCTTGATGGGAATATGACTCATGAGCTGGAGAGCATTCTTCCTATTGTTCCAAACTCTCAAGTGATGAGCGAAATTTTGAAAAATATGGATCGCCATTTTGTTGAAAAACCAAGCATCCATGGTTTTTTAATTGCCGGTCATGGACTCTATACATGGGGCAAAGACATAGCTACGGCCAAACGCCATATTGAAACTTACGAATTTTTATTTGAATGCTTATACACATCGAGGAGTCTCTAATGGCCGTACTAACTCTTTTGGATCCTGTCCGAAAAGAAATCAAGGACGTTAAAGAAATAAAAAAATTCATGAATGATCGTGGGATTATTTTCGAACAATGGGAAGCCTCTATACCATTAAACGATAATGATTCTCAGGAAACGATTTTGAAAGCTTATGAGCATGAGCTTGGTCCCTATATGAAAAAAAACAACTACATTAATGCAGATGTTATAAATGTTCACAAAGAAACTCCAAACATTGAAGCTATCAGGGCAAAATTTTTATCTGAACACACACATGCAGAAGATGAAGTTCGATTTTTTGTAGATGGTGAAGGGTATTTCTTTTTTCATTTATCCAAATCAACTGAAGTCTTTAAACTACTTTGTGAAAAAGGCGACTTTATCTCTGTTCCGGCCGGTTACACTCATTGGTTTGATCTTGCTCCTAAGTACCATGTTAAGGCCATCCGGGTGTTCCAAACCCCTGAAGGCTGGGTAGCAAACTACACATCAAGTGGTAAAGAACAGAAGTATAATTTATGATCAAACTTTTTTTATTCGATATTGAAGGAACAACAACTGACATCCATTTTGTCCATAAGGTGCTGTTTCCCTATTCCAATCAATGTCTTGAAGAATATATCCTTCATCATCAAACTCACCCACAAATAATTAAAGCGATAGCGGATGCCCGGACAACGGTATGGGAAGAAGAGCAAAAGCAGCTTGGCCTATATGAAGTCATTGCAAAGTTCAAAAGCTGGATTAAACAAGATAGAAAGCACGGCGCTTTAAAAACAATCCAGGGTCTTATCTGGGACGTTGGGTATTCAAAAGGTGAATTTAAAGGTCATCTTTACCCTGATGTTAAACCTTTTTTTGAAAAAATTCTTTCTACTAAATCAATGATTGGTATCTACTCATCTGGCTCAGTCCATGCTCAGAAATTGATTTTTGGTTTTTCAACCGAAGGTGACCTGACTCCGATGATTTCTCATTACTTCGATACAAAGGTAGGAGGAAAGCGCGAGAGGTCTTCGTACGAGAAGATTGCAGAATTAACAGGTCTGAAAATTCAGGAAATTCATTTTTTCTCGGACATTCCAGAAGAGCTCAAGGCTGCTAAAGAAGCAGGCATGGGTGTAACTCAACTTCTAAGAGAAGGCACAAAAAGCTCCGAGTTTGAAGGCATAACGAGCTTTACCGATTTTATGGACATCATCTAAAAAGACTTATTTACTTTGTTTTTTTAAACTGGCCCTGGGTTTGCTTTATACCATTGTAGTAGACGCTCAATCACGAACTTCTATTAACTTGGAGGACGCATATGAGACAAATTACCCTGGTATTAGCAATTGGGGCATTTCTACTTGCCGGCTGTGACGCCGGATCTTCAAAGGCCAGACAGGCCGAGAGTGGAAATACCATCAGAACTCAAGAAGTAACAACTCTGGATAGCAACGGAAACTTGATCACTCGGGATGAGGTTGTTTACGAAGGGGATCCGCTTTATTCAGACGATAACAGAATGCAGGCAGAGGAAGCTGATCCTCGTAGTGAAGACAGAAAAACGTTTCATGAAAAACAATGGTCTGACGATGCTTCAGATTATCCGGTAGATCCTAGTAATAAAGGTGAAACCTTCAATGAAGCTCAGAAAAATCCGTAAATAATTAAAGGCCGGGTAACCGGCCTTTTTCAATTAGAATCTCCAAAAGAAGTCGTATACATAATAGTACCCGTCCTTACCAAAAGAGAGTTTTGTGAAATCTCTCGTCGCTATCCCTAAGCTTGTATGAAAAGTAGTCCAGATCCACATATAAGAAGCCGTTCCACCGAAAGTCTGTAGTTCAACATTATAAGTTGGACCATAGAGAATTCTATTCCAATCATCGGTAATGTACTCAGTAATACTTCGAATATCAGAGTCCTGGAAAAGATTCAGGCTTTTAGTCGCATGGGCCTCGGTGAATTGTGGATCCATAGTTATATTAACCATAAAATGACTCTGGAATTTTGCATTACTAGGTAGAGTTATCACTCCACCGGCCTGCCAGATATAATCCTGACTTTGGATTTTATAGGCACCCAAGCTGTTAACTGTAATTTTCGCATATTTATTTCTAAGCACTCGGTACTTAGCACCAGCATTGGCGTAGCCGTCGAGCCAAAGTGCGTTCACAATTTTTACACCAAAATCATTGGTCACTCCGTATTGCATCTGAAACGGGCTCAAGAGCATCTCATGAGCATCAAGCGTGTGACCTTCACTGGTGAAAACCCCGAAGTACGCCAATTCTTTGAATTTTGCGGGAATTTTATCGTCACCTTGAATACTCAGCGAGGCAAAACCGGGAATTTTCTGATCTTTCATCAGTTTATAATCCAAGGGGTAAACAAGGTCTTTAACCATGACCATAGAGTTATCAATAATCTCTTCAATCTGGATCAGTGACATGTGAGGACTTACTGTAAGATCAATTTTTTTAACAGTTCCGAAAGCGATAGCCTTTTTTATTTTTCTGGAAACGATGATGACTTTGCTGCCGGCCTTAATTTGAGAGGCATCATAAATATCGGCCAAGACTTCCTGTGGGTCCACGATCTCCTGAATCTGACCACTGGCCCAAGTAAGAGTTGGCATGAATAAAAGCACAAACCAAATTAATTTCATAAGAAGTGCGTCTGGAAAAGAACACCAATGGTGCGATTTAAAAGTGTATTACTGGCAGGTCCAAACCAGGTTTGATCCAGATAATTGATCCCTACGGCATAAGAGGCACTTATGGAATAAGTCACATTAACGACACTATCCCAAACCACACTTTGTTTTGAATTTTGGTTTTCTCCATTTATTCTTACAGACTTTTGACCTTCAATTCTTGGAGTCAGATTTGCTCCATAACGAAACTTAGAGCGCCATGGGATGTAACCAGCACCAACAGAAAGGCTGCTTCCCCAGAAATTTCCAACTCGTTTTTGTTCCTCATCTTCACCAAAAGATCGCGCAAAAGAATGATGAACTTCAGATGAGAAAACCATATCCCATGTTCTAAAGTTTAACAGGTGGATGGCCCCTATACCTGCCTGGTAAGTACCGGTGCCATGAGCATCTATGGAGAATTGTCTTTTTGAATCATACACGGACTGACTAGTAGGAATATTAATAGAGTTAAATATCCACGTGCGCTGATATTTAATCGGTTGATAGGCCTGAAAAAGTCCAACATCACTCCAACCACTATCAGTAGCCTCAATCCCATTGAATGAGCGAGTCTTACTCTGATATTTTAGAGATACTCCGCTTTGGTAGATATCGTTCCAGCTATAGGCCAGATCCATGCGGGCCAGATTGATAGATTCTTTATTTTTATTATTACGAAAGACACTGCGCCCTTCTGGGTCAACATCTCCTATGACTCTTGATGACGCCATCGTAAGGGTTTGCTGCCACTTGGAAGGCAGGATCATAAGATTCGGCACACTTGTATTAGATACGCAGCAAGAGGATGCGTATCCATAAAATGAAAAAAGACTAAAGATTAATACGAATAACAGCTTCATCAATTACAGCTTCATTTTTTAAGATTTGAAAATGGAGATCCCACGCCCCACCCATGATGATGTAAACATTAGTTACCTCATATTCACCAGGAGCTATTTTTTTTATTTTCACCGGGGCAGAGCCATGACCCATATCAGGCATCCATAAATAGATATGAAGATTATGAGGGACATCTTCAAACGGACCATTGAAAGTACTTTCATTGGTTTTCCAGGTTTTAACTATCAATTTATTTTCACCCTTAAGAGGACCCGTGACCCAGTCGGTTGAAAATGAATACTTCGAATTTACGAATTTATATTCTTCAGAAGTTGACCGAAAGCGCTCACCAGTTAAACCTGAACCTTCCATCGAATGGTTAAGAAGTGGAGAATCTCCGCAAGAGACCATCATTAAAAGTAAAAACAGAAAGCTTATTATTTTCATTTTGACCTCCGGGCATCACCACATAAAGTTTTAATATCGATACAGGCCTGTGTAAAAAACAATGTTGTCCACCAACGTTCCTTAAATTCCGCCTGAACTAAAAAATCTTTGCCGGGACATAGGGCCCTGACAAATTCAGGTATACGTTCATTTTTTTCTTTTTCAGCATTAGAAAAAAACAACCACTGATTGAAGCACTCATTCAATTCATCACGACCTTGGGCCATGACTTGAGTGGCCGGTATGGGACGCTCAAACGTGGCCTGATTAAAATCTACTTTTCTTATGAGATCGTAATCCGCATACTTTTGAGTACAACCCCAAATGAGCAAAAGAATGATTAAATTTTTCATGAGGTTTTTTACCACAAGGTGTTGAAGATGACGAACCAAATTGCAATCATTGATCCCTTTGTTAAAAGCCCGGCCATCAATTGTTTTAATAGCTTAGTAAACATTCTCGGTCTCAGGGCCACCTACCACATCCCTAGTGTCACCGGGATTGAAACACTGCTAAAAGAAACTAAAAAAAGTCAGGCCTATATTGTTTTAGGTTCGGCTTCACACGTTCATGAAAAACTTCCCGGGCATGGACCCCTGACGGATTTTTTAATGGAGGAATTAGAAAGGAAAAAACCACTTTTGGGCTGCTGCTTTGGCCACCAACTCATCTGCCACGCCTTCGGAGCACAAGTTGAATACTACTCTCCACTTGAACAAAAGTTGATGGGTGCAAGAGAAGTAAAAATCATTGAGAGCTTTTGGAATTTTAACAAAGATGAAACCTTTCATCTCGGCGTAACTCACAAACAAGTCGTGAAGCAGCTTCCCTCAGCCTTATTAGAAGTGGGTCAAGGTCTCAGAAACGATATTGTCATTCATCGGTCTCTGCCCTTCATGGGAACCCAGGCCCACCCGGAAGCATCAGAATACTTTGCAACAAATGATATAACGAACCTTCAAGCTCCTGAAATTTCAATGATTCAAAATGATGGTGCACGTCTTATTCAGCGTTTTTTTCAAAATTTTGATCTCATTTAAATGGTGTCACTTTGGGGTCTGTAAATCTTGCTATCATCTTGATATGAAAAGACAAGATATTTGCAATATGGGACACACCTATGACTTTTTTAAGGAGCGTAGAATGAAAACATTAATTCTTGGTACTTTACTCTTGAGCAGCACTACTAGTTTTGCTCAAAGCCTCGATATCAATGGCTTCAAAAATCTTTTATCTGCAAAAAAAGCCACTTTAGAAAGAGTCAACGCCGGGATGACTAAAAAGATGGTCACAACTGCTGCTGAGGGAAGTTGTAATTACATGCAAACTTCAACTCAAAGTGTTCTAAAAATCGAAACAGATAAGATTATTATTCTTTCTAAAGAAAAATTTCAGCCTCAAAATTCTGAGGCATGCAGATCTGCCGGTCACATGACTTCTTCTGAGAATAGCATCCTTTACTATGAAGAAAAACCTTCGCTTGAAAATGACCTTAGTGATTTAGACGCCGCTGCCTCTGGTATTAAAGCTATTTCAAAGGCCGGCGAACTTATCACGGTCCATCTGGTAGATGCAGTAAGTTCTGAAAACGTTACTGTGAAGTACGACCTGACAAAGCCTTCATTTAAATACTTAATCAGCTCTCAGAGTGTTTCTTACAAAACAACAATCGAAGATGTTGCAGATATCGATCTCAAGACTGTTGACCTGAGAAATGTAGAATTCTGTGATAATAACGATGGTGACAAATCTGAATGTACTCTAGGTGACTACAGCGACATTCTTTACTAGTTTATTCCCATTCAATCGTGCCGGGTGGTTTGGATGTTAAGTCATAAACCACTCGGGTTACACCTTTTACTTCGTTACAGACTCTCGAAGATACTTTGTTTAAAAAGCTCCACGGAAGTTCAGTCACCGAAGCAGTCATACCATCCTGAGAGTTGACCATTCTTAATGCAATCACCTCTTCATAAACCCTGCCATCACCCTTTACTCCTACCGTTTTTACAGGAAGAAGGACGGTAAATGCCTGCCAGGTTGAATCGTAGAGATTGTGCTCTTTAAGTTCTTCGTAAAGAATCTGATCCGATTCCTGAACTTTTCTGATCGAATCTCGTGAAAGCTGACCTAAAACCCTCACCCCAATGCCAGGTCCTGGAAAAGGATGGCGGAAAACCCAAGAGTGATCCAGACCAAGTTCAATACCCATAGCACGAACTTCATCTTTAAATAAAAATCTCAGCGGCTCAAGAAGCTTTAAATTCATTTTTTCTGGGAGGCCACCAACATTATGGTGTGACTTTATTGTGGCCGACTTGCCCCCTTTTTTATGAGGCGAGAGAGATTCAATAACATCAGGGTAAAGTGTCCCCTGAAGAAGATAATCAAATTTTATCCCGTGGCTTGCCTGAAACTCATTAACTTTTTTCTCGAAGATTTCAATAAAAGAGCGGCCAATAGTTTTTCTTTTATCTTCGGGGTCCTTATCATTTTTCAAAGCTTCAAGGAAATATTCTGAAGCATCGATGACTTCGATGTTAAGTGAGGTCTTTTCCTGAAGCATTTTGATTGTATGTAAGTCTTGAGGGCGAAGAAGGCCATTGTTCACAAAAAAACAATAAAGGTCATTTCCTATAGCCTTCTGAACCAAGGTCGCTGCTACAAGTGAATCCACTCCCCCTGAGAAGGCGCAAAGAACTTTTGAGCCTTTAACGGTTGCCGCTTGTTCTAACGAAGTCTCAAGCATCGTTTTAGAAGACCAGTCACTTTTGAGTTTCGCAACCTCATTAAGAAAATAACTTAAAACCTCTTTACCATGAATCGTGTGGTGAACTTCCGGATGAAACTGAAGACCTAGAATTGGACTTGTATTGTGTTTTATACCGGCCGTAAGTCCATTTTCACTTTCAAGAATCAATTTAAAATCTTTTGGTATTACACTCACATGATCTGAGTGACTCATCCAAACATCACTCACTTCAGGCAGGCCCTGGATGTTAAATCCTGGGGCACAGTGAAGACCGGCAAGACCGTACTCACCCTGAACACCCTTCTCTACGGTTCCACCGAAGTATTGGCCAAGAATCTGCATACCGTAACAAATTCCTAAGATAGGGAGATTTTTGTCCGCAAAAAATGGTGAATAGTCTGTTTTGTCTTCAAACACTGATTGAGGTCCGCCGGAGAGAACAATCGCTTTTGGTTTGTGAGATTTAACTCTTTCAAGTCCTTCTTCTAAAGTTATAATTTCAGAAGTAAAGCCGAGCTCCCGGAATTTGCGGGTAATGAGCATGGTGTACTGAGATCCAAAATCGATAATCCAAACAGAACTTTTCATTATTATTATACCTGGCGATAGTTAGGGGCTTCTTTCGTAACGATAACGTCATGTGGATGAGATTCTTTTAACGAAGCCGCTGTTATTTTCATAAATTTGGCCCGCTCTGGAAGATCTTTCATCGTAGCTGCTCCGACATACCCCATTCCGGCCCGCACGCCACCTACAAGTTGAAAGAGGTTACTGGAAAGGGAGCCGCGGTAAGGAACCTGGCCTTCAATTCCTTCCGGCACAAGTTTAGAAACTTCTTCTACAGCACTTTGTCCGTAACGGTCTTTAGAGCCTTTTTCCATCGCTCCCATAGATCCCATTCCCCGGTACATTTTATAAGCTCGTCCCTGATAGAGAACCATCTCGCCCGGTGTTTCTTCACACCCCGCAAAGAGTGATCCAATCATGACCGAGCTAGCACCACCGGCCAGAGCTTTCATAATATCGCCTGAGAATTTAATTCCTCCATCGGCGATAAAAGGAATATCTGCCTTGGCACAGGGAATCTTGCAATCAAAGATGGCCTGCATCTGAGGTACGCCGATACCAGCAATAACCCGCGTAGTACAAATTGAACCCGGTCCAATTCCGACCTTGATTCCGTCTACTCCTGCCGCTATTAAATCTTCACAGGCCTTAGCAGTTGCCACATTCCCGGCCACCACATCAACAGTGGGAGATAATTTTTTTACTGACTTCACCATGTCGATAACCCCTTTAGAGTGTCCATGGGCAGTATCAATTACAATCGCATCGACTCCGGCCTTAATAAGCCCCTCAACACGTTTAAGTTCTTTCTCACCCACTCCACAAGCAGCGGCCACTCTTAGGCGACCATACTGATCTTTATTGGCATTAGGATAAGCAATGGTCTTTTCTATATCTTTTATAGTGATGAGACCTTTGATTTTTCCATCTGGTGAAATCACCGGGAGTTTTTCTACACGGTGGTTTTGAAGAATCTCTTTGGCCTTCTCAAAACTTGTTCCTTCAGGAGCAGTGATAAGATTTTTTGAAGTCATCACATCCTTAACTTTCTTATTCACATCACTCACAAAACGCAGGTCGCGGTTAGTGATCATCCCTACTAATTTTTTATCAGCGTCAATCACGGGAAAGCCCGAGATTTTAAATTTTTTCATGAGGTCAAAAAGATCAGAGACTTTCTGGTCTGGAGTTACAGTGAAAGGATCGATGATCATACCTGACTCATACTTCTTTACCTTCTCCACTTCGAAGGCCTGCTCTTCAGGTGTGAGGTTCTTATGGATCACACCAATACCGCCTTCCTGGGCCATCACAATGGCCGTACGGGATTCAGTTACCGTATCCATAGCTGAGGATGCGATAGGAATATTCATGGTTATATTACGGGAAAAACGGGTTTTAAGCTGGACGTCTGTGGGGAGAACTTCAGAGTAATTGGGAACTATAAGGACATCATCGTAGGTCAGGGCCATCTCGGTGGTATAAAACATAGCTATCCTTTTGAATATTCAAAAGGATAGCTGATTTTAAACTATATGCGAAGAACGTAACCTAGGTTTTTAAGAGTTTTGATGTGTGTCGAAAACGGTTTAAGCTTACGGCGCAGGTTAGAAAAGTGGGTATCCAGGTTGTTGACCTCGACATGGACGTCTTTCCAGAGCATATGAATCAGGTCATCCTTGTGAATGACGCGGTTCGGGTTCTGAGAAAGTACTAAAAGTAATTGGTACTCTTTAGGGGTTAAACGAACGGCCTGGTTATTCAAAATCACCTGGTGACCATCAAGATCGATCACGAGATCTTTAAACTTAATCACTTTATTGTTTTGAAGGTTACGCTTGCTCAACTGAATACGGTTACGGATTCGAGCAATCAACTCTTCAGTCTGAACGGGCTTGATAAGAAAATCATCAGCACCAATTTCAAGACCACGAACACGAGCGCTGATATCAGAATCCCCAGTGAGAAAGAGCACGGGAAGATTTTGTTTGGCACGTTTTACTTCTTCATAAACCTGGAAACCATCTTTCCCTGGAATATGAAGATCTAATAGAATGGCGTCTGTGTGATTATTTCGGATAAACTCTAAACCTTTGTCGGGCTCTGTAAAAAGCTCAAGGCTGAATGAATCAGAAAGTGATCCAGAGAGAACCTCTAGTAGGTCACGGTTGTCGTCAATGATAGTTACATGCATACGATTTTTTTCCATTTCCATATATTAAGACGATTTAAGGTATAAACGTAACTCAAGAATTCTTAATCAATCTGACTCTGCTGCTAGAAACACAAAACCCCTTATAAATAAGGGGTTGAATGATCTTTATTTTGATGGCGGTACTATGTCAAGTTAGTAAGATTTAAGGTCATTGATGAGGTTTTCCAGCTCTTTCGTGTGCTTAGGCTGTGAAGCTTGTTCCATTCTTAAGGAATTGCTGAAATCTTCATCAATATTCATTTCATTACCAATGATTTTTGGCACTGAAGGGGCGGCCAGAGGCTTAACGGAAGCCGGAACCCGGACAAAGTGTGATACCGCAGAAGCCGCTCTAGTCTGAGAAACACCATAAAAACGGATCGGAACTGGTGTCGCTGGATATTTTTTTATCGTCACTTTCTTTTTAAAATAGCTTAAGGCCATGCCTTCTGAAGACGCTGGTACTCTGGCAGTTTCTGAAACTTTTCCATTTGTCATAAAGACAATCTTCCCTTTCGGAGCTTCCTGAACAGAAGCAATACTTCTCTGGGCTTCTGAAGAGGTCGGTTTTGCGTGCATCTTGGCCGGAAGAGATTTAAATTCTGCCAAAGACTGATTCAAAGATTCAAGACCAACCTTCGTAGGGCTGCGGGGCAGACCATTCTCAGTTTCAGGATCAATCAGGGTGAAACTTCCGCCCGGGACTGTGTATTTCATGTTCTTATCAAGAACATTTGAAACTTCCACTTCCCCATTCACAACCAGAACCTGCGTTTTAGAATTCGTTTGATCAAAGGTAGTAATGAACTCCCCTTTCCAGAAATCCACGTGTCCATTGGCGGTAGTGAGGGCCAGTGGATGACGGGCATTGAGAGATTGAATCCAGGTTTTTCCCTGTTTAAGCTGAACCGATTTATTAAAAAATTTCAGGTGAGCACCTTGAACCATATGATAAGTAGCATCGTAGTAATCATTAAGTGTGATGTCACCATCCTCACCGACCATTACTTCTGACTTGTCTTCAAGATGATCATTCATCTTTAAAGATTTAGTCTTCCCTTCAGGAGTAATGACAAAGACCTGCCCCTTTACTGCAATCACCTGAGCCACTGGTTTTGCCATAACTGGCAAACTCAGCACGGCCAATGAGAGTAAAAGACTACTTTTTAACTTTGTAATTGATGTCTTCATAGTACCTGCTTAAGATTTTCCATTCTTCTGTATTTCTATATTTGAGTCTAAATTCTTCTACTGTTGCGAGAAATTTTTGATGCTCGCCCTGATTGTACTGCGCCAGAGCAAGCCATAATTTGGCCCCTCTATAAAACTCTGACTTGGGATGATTTTTTACAAGTTCTGAAAGATGTTTTGCAGACCAATCGTAGCGTTTACCTGTTTCAAAAGCAGCAACTCCCGCACCAAAAAGCACACGATCACTTACAAGTTGATGTTTAGGAAAACGATGAATAAGCTCATTGTAAAACTGAGCTGACTTCTCATAATTTTTGAAATGTAACTCTTTCTCACCAATGGCAAGAAGCTTCTCCGGGGTCCACTTATAAATGTCGTAGCTTACAAGGTCTTCTGCATTTGCTTTAGGGATACTGGCAATCGCACGAGCAGCCGGGCCAGCTTGATGAGCAGGCGCTTTCACTTGAGCTGAATGATATTTGATTTTTGACTCGAGTTCAGAGATTTTAAATTGCTGTTCAGAAAGTTTCGCACTTAATAAGCGATTTTCTTTGGCCAGAGCAAGTGCTTTTTTCTCGAATTCATACTGTGCATTCCATTTGGTAAGAACAGACTTATCAAGCCCGCCATACTTCCACATGGAAAATACAAATCCGAATGTTAAAAGAGAAAAAACAAATAGAGTCTTCATCGCTTTGCCCTTGAGCTTAAGTTCATGACCACATTGTTTTATCGGCATGTAATTAATAACTCTTTAGCCATTTAGGGTTAAAGAATTTAGGTGGTTGTGCCGATAGGTATAATAGGAGTAAATAACTATGTACTTACGAACACTTGGC
This sequence comes from Bacteriovoracaceae bacterium UBA7695, assembly GCA_002482685.1. Classification (GTDB taxonomy): domain Bacteria; phylum Bdellovibrionota; class Bacteriovoracia; order Bacteriovoracales; family Bacteriovoracaceae; genus Peredibacter. The sequence goes on from DLGL01000078.1 coordinate 35,383, forward strand.
CTCCTCACACTTCTTGTCACTCAGGTGACTTTTGCCCAAGGCAGAGGTCCTGCTGTTGAAGATTTCGTAGGGATTGAAGTTGAAGAGACCACTAGCGTTCCTCAAGGCACAGAAGGACTATTTAACTTCCAAAAAGACATACAAAAACTTGATGCAGACAAAAAATCAGTCGTAAATAATGCGCCTGTCTCAATTGAAAATGCCGCTCCAGGTATGGCAACGGCCGCCATGGCACTACTCTTTCTTCTAGGTTTACCGAGTATGATTTGGTTTATGATGATGAATCATCTTCGTCAAAAAGCGCATCAGGAAAGTGCTTCAAATATTGAGGTGCTCGAGAAATATCGGCGCGAAAGACAAGAATCCAAGAAGGCACAGGAAGAAATCAGAAAAGCTTCTTAAAGTCTCTCCCACTCCCCTTTGCCAAGATAGCGCATTATTCTCTGGATATGGTTGAATTCAACAATCACTTCACGGACTCCGTTTTTATCCAGGTCACGAATTTCGACGTCGTAGCTTTTGCGCCAATACTGATCGCGCTGTCCCTCTTTCTCATGGAAAAAATGAGGACCTTGAGTCAAGCGCATGGTTGAAAAATCGTTATCATCATAAGAAATAAGAAATATCCGGCCCGTTGATTCGAATCTTCGTCCAGCCGTTTTTCCCTCGTCCAGAAACAAAACCATAACTTTTGTTTTCTCGGAAATTTGCGCCAGTTTAATTTTATACAAAGAGCTCTCAGACCCCATGGCCAATAATTTAGCTTCAAAAACCTTTCTCTGAGAATTATCCCGAATCTCTATCCAATCCACTCCGTCCCGTTTCTGAGGCTGAATGATTTCATTAAACTGATCCCCGTTCAGGTCCACTGAATAAGAAGCACCTTTTACGTTGAACTGATGCTCATAGATATCTTTAGCTTCTTCCGTTAATTTCGGGAGTTCCCCATTCAATATCTGACGGTAATAGCGCTCATCCTGGGCCCAGGATGGGAGAGATAAGATGAAAATCAGGAAAAGTCCTAAATGCTGCACCATGAGTCCATTGTAACTTAAAGGAGCGTTTGTTAATATGCCTTATCCACAGGGTAGGTTTTTAGATGATTATTTCAATCGGTTTTGTCCGTTCAGCAAGTCAGGTCCTTATAAAAGAACTGGATTGGAACCAGAATTCACTTGAAAGTAAGCTTGTTGATGTCACTGATCTCCCGGATTTTAACCTTCAGGCCCTTTTTATCGATGATAATGAGCACTTTAGCTCGATGGTAAGCCTTCTTGAAAAAGAGAAAGCTTTTTACCCTATCCTTGACGCCAAGGATGAGTCTCTCGCCTTATCACAATTTGAGGCCCTCCCTGCCCAGGCATTCAGAGATCTATACCTCAAAGTTCAAGGCCGATGGAGCATGCATCAAAATTTTAGTTCTCTGGAAAATATCTGGAACATCACAAATCATTTCCGTGACCTCTGGAAAAAAGACCGCCTGAGTTTTTTTGAAGAAATGTTTTACTGGATGAAGAGAAATATTGGTGCCACTGATCTCACCATTATTTTTAATGATGTCATTAAATCTGAAGAGAAAGATGAGAACAATGAAAAAAAAGAGAGACCCAAATTAGTTCAATCACTTTTAAGTGGTGCTAAAAAAGGTAATTTTCAGCAAGGCGGCCCAAAAGAAAAAGAGCTGATGCAGGTTTATCTCGATAAGTTTCACGATGTGTTTGAGATCACAGAATTTCACCCGACAAAAGGTCAGTTCGTTGCTACAGCTCAGATTGAACGAAGCCCGATAATTTTCATGGCCCGTACAGCACAATTAAATCAACTTCAACGCTCACTACTGGCCGCTCTCTTTAACGGTCTCCAATAGTTTAGATGAACATATTCTTTGGTCTATATCTAACAATCGCACTACTCTCTGTGTGCCCTGGATTTCTTTGGGCACAGGTTAAAACGGATCTTTTTTATACCCATGATTACATCTCTAATACTGGCGGGCTAAAGGCCGGCCCCAGAAATATTGGGGCAATCGATATCTATTTTGAAACTGACTTCTCCCAATATTCTAGTGTTCCCGGAAGAATGCAACTCCACTACAACCATATCGGGCCAAACGATCAGCGCGGGGCCATTGGTGATCTCCAGTACGCTTCAAATATAGATATGCCGGCGCAAGTGGACCGGATCGTCGATTTTTATTACGAGCATGAATTCAGTGAAAAATTTCAGGCCCTAATTGGAATCCACGATATTTGCATGGAATTTAATGTTACGGAGAGCTCGCTAAATTTTTTAAACTCTTCATTTGGCGTAAATGCAGAATTTGCTTATTCAGGAGTAAATGGTCCTTCCCTTTATCCACTGACGAGTTTGGGCGCCAGAACTTTATACCAATTCAGTGAAGAGCTTTCCCTTCGGACAGGAATTTATGATGCCGATCCCGGTGGCACGAAAACCTATCGGAGCTTCCACTCTGATATTGGTTGGCGGGAAGGGTTTATGCACCTTTCAGAACTGGCCTTTCAGACTGATGATCAGAAGTGGGCCATAGCGGGTTGGAATTATTCCAGGGCACAGGAGAAGATTGGAACGAATCTCTCTGCAACTGCATATGGCTCCTATCTGATTATGGAAAAGGAGATGTCTGAAAAAATAAATATATTTCTGCGCTACGGCTGGGCCAATCCTCTGGCCAATCAGATCCAGTCAAATTCAGCGGCGGGCATGACCTACAGTGGGATACTTCAGAAGAAAAAAGATCTCGATGAAATAGGCTTGGGTGTGAGTCAGGCACATTTCTCAAGACCGTTTATGAAAGAGCTCCATCCTGCTGAAGATTTTTATTCAAATGAGACGGCCTATGAAACATATTATCACTTTACGCCGATGGAGCACTTATCTCTTCGACCGGATGTTCAGTACATCACAAATCCGGCGGGATCGAGAGTTTTGAGAAATGCCTGGGCGATGGGTTTTAGAACCGTCATTAACCTTTGAAGTTAATTTTACTTCTTTGAGAAAGCATTTTAGAAACCTTAGTCTGATCAGAATTATCGTAGATATCACCCACAACTTCTTCCAATACTCCCTCGATCGTTATAATTCCTACAAATTTTCCATGCTCTTCAACTACGGCCATATGACTATGCTTGGCCTGAAGTTTAAGAAAAGCTTCAAGAACTTTTTCAGATACATTGACCTCAACCGCAGGCCTTAAGATACTTTGCCAAGGCAAGAGCGTCTTGCGAGTCAGGTCAGGGAGCTCTTTTACATTTAGGATACCAACCAGAACATCCTCATCAATAACTGGAAAGCGGGAATGGGGAGTACTTGCCATTTTTCTTCGAACCTCTTCTTCTGAATCACCGAAGTTCATGTAAATTACCTGATCCCAAGGAAGCATCGATTTACGAACCTTTTCAGATTTCAAATTAACAAGGTTCTGGACAAATTTCTGATGGTAAGGCGGAAGGTTTCCTATATCAATCGTTTCACCCATGCTTTCGTCTTCTGACACCGTGACGCCCAGGCCGATTTTTTTCAAAAGATAGTTGGTTGAGACTTCAAGGAAAGTCACAATTGGTGACAAAAGTTGATCAATAAAACTTAAGACACTCGTGCCAAGGCCCAAAACTTTTAATGGATGCTTAAGTGCAATTGTTTTGGGGACAAGTTCACCAAAGACAACACTGAAATAGGTAAGAGGTAAAATGACAACAGTTACAGCAATAGCTTCAGCAATAGACCGACTGAGACCATAATTTTCTACGATCCAGGGTTCAAGAGATTCGACAGCACCAGTACCTCCGACAGCAGCAGCGATGGCTCCTACGAGAGTGATTCCAATTTGAATTACTGAGAGGGTTCTTTCTGGTCTTTTTTTAAAGAGAATAATTTTCTGAAAAGTTGCTCCGCCCTCATCAAGCTCGGCGAGTTCGTCCTTTGAAATTGTGACAAAGGCCATTTCGTAGGCAGAAAAAAAAGCGTTAATGGCCAGGCAAACGGCGACGATAAAAAAGTCTAACATAGCTTGTTATATCTCACCTGTGGCCCATTTTGTAACTAGTCCCTCAAGGTGAATTCCATATTTATTCCAAGATAATCCAATTTCTGAAGGTCGACCCATCTCAGAGCCTTGGTAAATCTTAATATTACCTGAAGGCTCCCCCATAAATTTCACCGTCCAAACCCACGCAACTGCTCACCACCCAAAAGATGAAAGTGTGTGTGAAAAACAGTCTGTCCTGCATGGGCCCCCATATTTGTGACAACTCTGAAGCCTGTCTGATCCAAGCCTTCTTTGATTGAAACTTCTCTGATGGCAGCATAGATCTCTGCAATCTGCGTGGGCCCAGTGGACACCATATCATTCACATTTTCAGTATGATGTTTATGGATGAATAGATAATGATTTTTTGCTGACGGTTGAAGGTCTTTGAAGCCCAGTACTTGCTCATTTTCAAAAATTTTGGTTGAAGGAATGGTTCCAGAAACAATTTTACAAAAGATGCAATCTTGATTTTTCATGAATCTATCCTTTGACTCGTTGAATTTTGGCCCCTAATTTTGTGAGCTTTTCATCAATTTTTTCATACCCGCGGTCGAGATGATAAACCCGTTGAATTTCTGTCTGACCAGAAGCCACTAAGGCGCAAAGGATAAGGGCGGCCGAAGCGCGGAGGTCGGTGCACATAACCGGCG
>DLGL01000078.1:40180-64735 GCA_002482685.1 Bacteriovoracaceae bacterium UBA7695
ATGCATAAAACGGTTTTCAAAAATCGTTTCTGTTACAATAGAGTTTCCACTCACCACACTCATTAGCGCCATCATCTGGGCCTGGACATCTGTGGGAAAACCAGGAAACGGCAGGGTTTCAATTGTAGATCCCTTCAGACGATCGGACTTTAATACCTGAACATAATCTCTTCCTATTTCAAATTTGGCTCCCATTTTAGAGAGTGTTTCAATAACAAATTTTAAATGATCAGGATTAAACCCGGTTACTTTAACGTCTCCCCCACTCATGATCCCGGCAATGATGAATGTAGCTGCTTCGATCCGGTCACCAATTACGCGGTAGGGTTTAGGTGAAGCTTTAAGATCATTAATTTTCATTCCGTGGATCGTAATGCGCGAAGTCCCTGCGCCTTCAATTTTCACACCCTGACTCATGAGAAAATCAGCAAGGTCATCAATCTCTGGCTCCATCGCCGCATTTTCAATAACGGTTACTCCTTCGGCAAGAACCGCTGCCATCATGATATTTTCGGTTGCTCCGACACTTGGAAAAGGAAATGTAACAACCGCTCCCTTCAGTTTCTCGCACCTCGCCTTAATGTAGCCATTTTCAATCTCAATCTGAGCGCCCATTTTTTCTAACCCTAACAAATGGATATCTACCGGGCGGGCACCAATAGCGCATCCCCCGGGAAGAGAAACAGAAGCAACTCCATAACGAGCAAGTAAAGGGCCTAATACCAGAACAGAGGCACGCATCGTTTTAACCAGTAAGTAGTCAGCATGTTGATTCTCAAGTTGAGTCGCATCAACAACGTAATCACTGTTATTTCTCTGGACTTTAATTCCCATGCTTTCAAGTAGTTTTAAAATTGTGCCCACATCCATGAGATCAGGAATACCAGTAAACTTTACGGGATAAGGGAAAAGAATGGTTGCGGCCAGAATGGGAAGAGTTGCATTTTTAGCAGAAGAAATTTCTACAGAGCCTTGAAGTTTGCAGGGACCAGTGACTAAAAGTTTATCCATAAACCATCCATTAAGTGTTTAGATCATTTTAGAGATAAAAAATTAAAAAGTCTGCAGAATGAAAACTAAGATTGGGTAAAGCGGGCCTTCACGTAGCGTTTAACGCCCGTCAGATCAGGAGAAACCTTTATATCTTTGAACCCGAGGCGCCCCAGCATCAGCGCCTGATCATCAAGCTCAAGCTCATGACCTTCCATCATAAAGGTGCCATTAAGATGGGCCCGAACTTCCTGAAAGAAATCTTCAAACCATAAAACATAATAATCATCAGGTAAGTACAAGGCCTGATGAGGCTCATGTTTGTCGACGGAGACATGAACTAAATTTTTATGGGAAGAAGCCTTGATATAAGGGGGATTTGAAACGATGAGATCAAAAATGCCCTCAACTTTTGTAAGTCTATCGGATTTTATCATACTTGCACGGTGCTTAAGCCTGAGCCTTTGAGCATTGATACCGGCCACTCTGAGGGCCTCAGGCGAGATATCCACTCCAACTCCAGACTTTCCAACCCCTGAGTTAAGAAGACTTAAAAGAATGACTCCGCTCCCGGTTCCTACATCGAGAACCCGCTGGATTTTTCCTTTAAACTCCTGAACCAATAAATCAACCATATACTCTGTTTCAGGTCTGGGTATGAGCACATGCTGATCAACATAATAACTATTGTGGTAAAACTCAGCGAAACCCAAAAGGGTTGATAAAGGAGTTCCTTTAAGGAACTGCTCTTCGAGTTTTTGGCGTTCGAAATCAGACACACTATATTCAGAATGCTCCAGATCCAGGATGAAATTGCTACTTCTGACTTTCAGAATGTCGATGAGGTCTCTTAAGAAAATATCGAGATTAATTCCGGCATAAAGTTCCTGAAGGAGCGCCTCCTGGTCCTGATAGAAAGCGGACCAAGATGACCTCAAGGTTTTTATGCCTCTTCTCCTTGAAGAAGGATGGCCTGGTTGTGTGCAATAAGAGCATCAATCACCTCTTCAATATCCCCATTCATAAATGAAGGAAGGTTGTAGACGGTGTAGTTGATCCGGTGATCTGAAATGCGTCCCTGAGGATAGTTGTAGGTCCTGATACGCTCTGAACGGTCACCAGTTCCTACCAATCCCTTACGCATAGATGCCTCTTTGTTATGAGCTTCTTGAATACGGAGATCGTAGATTTTAGCTTTTAGAATTTTGAAGGCTTTTTCTTTGTTCTTTAACTGCGATCGCTCATCCTGCATGGCAATTACAATACCTGTAGGAGCATGGGTAAGACGAACAGCTGAATCGGAGGTGTTTACCGACTGACCACCTGATCCACCGGAACGATAAACGTCGATTCTAATTTCTTCCATGTTAAGTACAACGTCTTCCACTTCATCAGCTTCCGGCATGACTGCCACAGTTATAGTCGAAGTATGAACGCGTCCCATAGATTCAGTATCAGGCACTCGCTGAACACGGTGAACCCCTGACTCATATTTCATTTTGGAGTAAACCTTATCACCAGAAACACTGACGATAATTTCTTTGAGACCCTGGTCACCCTGAGAAATGGAAACAACTTCCGACTTCCAGCCTTTTGTGCCAAAAAAGTTTTTGTACATACGCCAGCAATCGGCCACAAAGATTGAAGCTTCGTCACCACCAGCACCCGCGCGCATCTCGAGGAGGATGTTCCGGTCATCGTTTGGATCCTTAGGTAGAAGAAGAAGTTTCATCTCCTGTTCAACCTTAGGCAAAGCGGCTTCAAGTTCGCCTAGCTCTTCCTTGGCCATCTCACGCATCTCTTCATCTTTTTCATTATGAATGATGTCTTTGTTGCCAGCGATATCTGCGACTAATTTTTTGTATTCACGGAATTTAAAAACGATGGGCTCGATATTTGAGCGCTCAGTATTGGTCTCTCTGAGTTCAGTCGGGCGGTCGTAGAGAGTCGGATCCCCCAGCCTTTCAGTTAAAATTTCATAACGTCTCACGACTGCTTCTAATTTATCGAACACAAGATATCCTTAACTATTCTAAGAAATGATTTAATGTTGCGTTGGAAGATTCAATCTCAGACATGGTCTTGATATCCACTTCCTCTAATTGCATGACACGAGTTTTAGCATCTTTAAGATTGAATTTCTCTTCAAGGTAGAGAACCGCTTTGATACTGGCCAGTGCCACTTCAAGCTTCTGATCATCCGGCTCTTTTGTAGTCAATCGCTGAAGAAGCATTCCGGGGGCCGCCATGGCCTGGGCCCACCATTTATCAGAGCACTTACCAGAAAATTTAATAAGCTCATAGCTGATTCCGGCAACCGGAAGCATTAGAACAACTTTAAATAATACTGCAGTAATGTGACGAAGAATCGGTGGAAGACCAGTTCCTACTGGAATGATAGTAAACACGGCCGAGAAAAGAATGATAGAGATGAGAATCAGAAAGAAGACAAAACTTGTTCCACATCTAGGATGGAGTGTTGTGTATTTTCTGGCGTTTTCAACAGTGAGCTCCATGCCACCTTCAAATGTAGCAATCGATTTATGCTCGGCCCCGTGGTATTGAAACACACGGTAGACGTCTTTCATAAATGATATACCCCAGATATAACCCACAAAGATCATCGCTTTGATCACACCGTCAACAGCGTGGAAAGCAAAGCTATCAAGAGTCCAAGAGTAACCAAGAAGGTCCCCGATCCAGAATGCTGTAGCATGAGGAACAAAAACAAACAGACCAATACCAAAAGCAAACGAAACCGCCATCGTTAGAAACGTAGCGATATCAACTTTTTCTTTTTTCTTCTGACCAGCTTCAAACTCTGCTTCAGTTTTACCTTTCTTCAGAGCTTTGGCTTTTTCTTCTTCGGCCATCGCAATGTTGGCCGAGTAGTTTAAAGAAACTATTCCATTGGCCATGGTCTCAATCAACATCAGAACGCCACGTAGAAAAGGCTTCTTCATGAAATCTAATTTTTTTGAAAGTCCATACCACTGGTCACGTCGTAAACGAATAGTGCCATCTGGTTTTCTCACAGCAACCACAAAGGCGTTTGGAGATCGCATCATCACCCCTTCAATCACGGCCTGGCCGCCGATTGAGGTGTATTGTTTGGCCAGGATGATGGCTATTCGTTTAAACGTATTTTTCATTATGAGTTTAATTTATCCAGAAAAGCAGCATTCGTTTTAGTGTCACGAATACGCTCAAGGATGAATTCCATTGAGTCCATAGTGTTCATTGGGTTAAGCACTCGGCGGAGAACGAAAATTCTCTGAAGATCTTTATCTTTCACAAGGAGATCTTCCTTACGAGTAGATGACTTGTTGATATCGAGACATGGGAAAATACGTTTTTCCATGAGCTTTCTATCAAGCTGGATTTCTGAGTTACCAGTACCTTTGAATTCTTCAAAGATAACTTCATCCATTCTTGAACCGGTATCAATTAGTGCTGTTGCAATAATTGTGAGTGATCCACCGTTTTCGATGTTACGAGCAGCTCCAAAGAATCTCTTAGGCTTATGAAGTGCGTTTGAGTCCACACCACCGGAGAGAATTTTACCAGATGGTGGAACAACGGTGTTGTAAGCACGGGCAAGACGAGTGATTGAATCCAGAAGGATCACTACGTTTTGTTTTGCTTCAACTAGACGCTTAGCTTTTTCAATAACCATCTCGGCTACTTGTACGTGACGAGTTGCAGGTTCATCGAAAGTTGAAGATACAACTTCAGCGCGAACGTTACGTTTCATATCTGTAACTTCTTCCGGACGCTCATCGATTAAAAGAACGATAAGTTTTGTATCAGGATGGTTATCAGAAATTGAGTTGGCGATATCCTGCATAAGCATGGTTTTACCAGCTTTAGGCGGGGCCACGATCAAACAACGTTGACCGAAACCTTGAGGAACAAACATATCGATCACTCGAGTTGAGTAGTTCGTTGGTTTTGATTCAAGGTTAATTTTTTCTTCAGGGTAAAGCGGAGTTAAGTTATCAAACAGCACTGTTGAACGGTGTTGTTCCGGATCACGGAAGTTGATGTGGTTAACTTTAAGAAGAGCGAAATAACGTTCACCTTCTTTAGGAGTACGGATCTGACCTTCAATTGTGTCACCAGTACGAAGACCGAAGCGACGGATTTGTGAAGGAGAAACGTAAATATCATCCGCACCTGGAAGATAGTTATATGAAGGAGAACGTAAAAAGCCAAATCCATCTGGAAGGATCTCTAATACGCCATCTCCAAAAATTTCGATATTATCTTTTGATTGCTTTGTGAGGAGTGAGAAAATGATCTCATGCTTTTTCATGCCGGCGGCATTTTCAATGAGGGCGTCTTCCGCCATTTTAGTTAGCTCTTCGATGTCTTTGTCACGCAATCCGCTCAGATGCATTTGAACTCCACGGTAATGTTAATTGAAATTGATTTTTTGAGTTGATGATTCATTTATATAAATTTTTAGGGAATTAAATCTCGATAATCGAGTAACAGCGAAACAACTTGTTGAATAAAGATATATTAGCCTGAAAGTGATAGAAGTCAATTCTTATCTCTATTAAATATCAGTACCTTATGACACCATCTTGGCCCAGTCTGCTTAATAAACATTCCATTTCCGTATTTTTTACGTACAGTCATCACATGCGTAAAATAATCCACGTAGATATGGATGCTTTCTTTGCGGCGGTTGAAATGAGGGATAACCCTGCTTTGAGGAACGTTCCCATGGCCGTTGGTGGATCCTCTGATCGCCGGGGTGTGATCTCCACTTCGAACTACGAGGCCAGAAAATTCGGTGTCCGCTCAGCGATGCCGACCGCTACGGCCATGAAGCTCTGCCCCCAATTGGTTTTAGTCAGATCAAATTTTGCTAAGTATCAGGAAGCTTCCGAGCAAGTTTTTGAAATATTCCATCAATATACTCATTTGGTTGAGGGACTCTCCTTAGATGAGGCCTTTCTTGATGTCACCGACTCTCCACTTTGTAAGGGATCGGCGACCCTTATGGCCCAGGAGATTCGTCAAAAGATTCAGGCGAAAACAGGACTTACTGCTTCTGCAGGAATTGCCACTAATAAACTTATCGCTAAACTAGCAAGCGATATCAATAAACCCAATGGCCTCTTTACTGTTGCCCCCTCACAGGTAGACTCGTTCATCCAAAAAGTTTCAATTGAAAGAATTTGGGGAGTGGGAAAAGTTACCGCAAAACGAATGCACGAGTTAGGAATAAAAACCTGCCTAGATATGCAAAAATTTAGCCGCTCCGATCTGATTCATTTATTTGGTAAATTTGGTGATCATCTGTATGATTTTTGCCGGGGAATTGATGAGAGAGAAGTTGAAACTGAGCACGAAAGAAAGTCACTTGGTACTGAAAAAACTTTCAGTCAGGATATCTCAGACTTTGAAGAGATGAAAAATCATGTCGTCAGGATGGTGGCGGAAGTAAAAGAATCTCTTGAGAACTATCAGGATAAAATCATTAAAAACCTTCATGTTAAAATCAAGTATCATGACTTCAAGCAGACAACGATAGAAAGACAAATGCCCATCAGTGAAGAAAGTTTTATCCTGCTTCTTGAAGAGCGCTGGCATCAGGATCCCCGGGCCGTGAGGCTATTGGGCGTAGGTGTTAAGTTTGAAGAAGTGAAAACAAAAGAAATTTTTCAACTCCCGTTGCTAGCTCATGCATGTATGAAGTAAAAACTAATGATGAATGAATTCCATTTGCCAACCACTCATGCCCTAAATCTTAAAATGATTCTCGCTATGGATTTTGGAACCAAATTTATTGGTCTGGCCACCTATTGCGTAAACCGCGACCCCTACCCTACTCCATACGGTCGCATCGCAAACACAGGTCCAGACAGTGTCTTGAAAGAGTTAAAAAAAATTTTGGATGATGAATGTGTCGACGTTGTCGTGATCGGTCTGCCTCATTTGATCGACGGTAAAAAGACGGCCTCAACAGAGAGGGCCCAGCAGTTTGTAAACTCTATACGCGATCAAATAAGTCAGCCAGTAGAAGAACAAGATGAAACCCTCTCCACTTTTGAAGCTGAGTCTCGGATGAAGTCTCTTCCACAATATAATTTCAAAATTGACCTCACTCAGATTGACGCTGTTGCTGCCTGTGTAATTTTAGAAGATTTTATTCGCCGCACGAAGGGCAGTCATCATTTATAATATCAGGCTATGATTAAAAAATTACTGATGACTGTATTAATACTGGGTCTTTTAGGTCTGGTTACTCTTGGTGGGTATTTAGGTTACTCTTACACCCAAACTTACCAAGGACCTGATGCCAATTTCGTAGTCGAAAACGGCGACACTTTTGGACGCATCAATCAGCGCCTTTATACTCAGGGACTAATTTCAAATAAGCGCCTTTTTCATTACCTGGCCAAATACCAACAAGTCATGACTAAATTCAGGGCAGGAAGTTACACCATTCCTAGTGGCTCAAATATGAATGGAGTTCTCTCTACTCTTGTCTACGGCCAACCTAATCTCACCAGCATTACTATTCCGGAAGGAAAAAATATGTATGAGATTGCCAAACTTTTCAACCTTTCGGGGATAACTTCAGAGACCGATTTTCTGAGTGTTGTTCAAAATCCGGATTTTATTTCTATGCTGGAAATTTCAGCTCCCTCTCTGGAAGGATACCTTTATCCTGAAACATATCGTTTCGCTCCTAATACGCCGGCCAGGACAGTCGTTAAAACCATGATCGATCTCTTCAATCGCAAAACTCAAAAGATTGATTTTTCTCATCCCTTCTTGAACAAACATCAAATAATTATCCTCGCTTCAGTAGTTGAAAAAGAAACGGGAGCAAAAATTGAACGACCGGCTATCGCAGGAGTTTTCACAAACCGACTTAAGAAAAGAATGCGATTGGAATCAGATCCAACCACGATCTATGGCATCTGGAAGCGGTATACTGGAAATATCAAGAAAGCAGATCTTCTGGAATACACGCCCTATAACACCTACAAAGTCCCCGCTTTACCTCAAGGACCAATTTCAAATCCTAGCCTGGAAGCGATTCAGGCCGTACTAAATCCCGAAGCCCATGAGTATCTATTTTTTGTAAGTAAAAATGACGGGACTCATGTCTTCACTAAGTCTTATAAAGATCATTTGCAGGCGGTCGATAACTTTCAAAGAAATTCACGGGCAAGAAGCGGAAAGAGTTGGCGGGACCTAAAGCAGTAAACAGCCTTCAGACATTTGAGCAAAGTATTCGTTATAGTTTCCATTGAGCCAAGTATTGAGTCCGGCCCTTCGGGGTGCCCCATTGGCCCTTATTGTTCTCAGAATACGGGGGTTAAATTCAAAACTCATCTTAGAATTCCCAATAGTCTCTTTTGTAACCCGAGTTTTTCCAAACTCAGTCATAGTGATGCTTACAAAAGTTTCAGGATAAACGACGTTAAAGCTAAAACTTTTTGAATCTAAAGTGTTGATCCAGCTGGAAACATTCTTGTAGCATTCAGGGTAGATGCTCAGGTTGTAGGAATCTTCTTCCTTAACCATTTTAATCATCAGCTTTAAATATTTATTCCGACTTTCACGGTTGATATCTGCCAGTAGCTCGTTGATGTAGGGGCCAAACATTTTAGCCTCATCTAACAGGTCTTTCTGCGCCGATTTGTAACTCGAAATATCCAGAGCAATTGAGCACTCATTATCATTTATAATTGCTTCATCAGGGTACATCGGAGCGCAGGCATAGTTAGAAACATGAAACATTGGTCTGAGTTCTCTTTCTAAAATTCCCATGGCCTTGACTGTCGCTATTTCAACTTCATCAACCGGAAGAGATGTCACTCCGCGGACTCCATCACGGTAACCAATGATGGGAGCTCCCGAATTACCATAACTAAATTTACAACCCGCTAAAGTCACTACAGGAGAAGAGTCATGAACTGAGAGAGGATTAAAATAGGAATGATGAATGGCCTTGCAATTATCGCTCTTACGGATAATTCCCTGGTAGGCATCGATCTGATCAACGGCCCAGGTGTAGAACTCGTCAGAGTCCTTCATACCTTTGCGCTGAGGAGTTATAATTCTATTCTTCATCATTGACTGCGAAAGCTTCAGGTAGGCCACATCATTTCTACGAAGGTGCGGCTCTTTGGCCTGGAAGTTAGAAGCTTCAAGTACTTCACTGCAGTTAACCATTGTTGGCTTCTCGCGGGATTTAGCAAAAAATACAAAGACATCTTTTGAGCACGAAGTACTTTTCACTCTGAGTTTTTCAGGCAGACAACTGCTTGCTGTTGCAAGAACATCGTCAGCCACTAAAAATCCTGTGCAGTATTTCAATTTGCCATCGACAGCAACTGCAATTTTGGCCAGATAACTCGGACACGAGCTCACTCCACCACCGCAGAATAATTCCTGTTTCTCAAGCTGGGCTTCGAGTTCAGGCACCTGAGGATTTACATAGGGGTTGCTCTCACTCGCTTCCTGAGCTTTTTTTCCGCAACTCATCGTCACCATCGAAATGATGGTGATAAGAGCGAAAGAATTGATGAGCGTCTTAGGCATTAGTAGTCGGCCCCAGATTTACGGATGTGAACCATGGGCTTACTTTCAGCGTTCATCACATGGGAAGATTTAACTTCAGCAAATATGATCTCGTGATCCCCGGGCTTTGTAGAACTCACCATGACACACTCAATAGCGGCTTTCGCTTGATCGAGAATAAGGCCTTTAAATTCTCCGAAATGATGTGGGAGTTCATTGAAAGGATTCTGGGCAGGGTCGTAGCCTTTCCAAAAGTGCTTTAAAAATGTCTTATCATGGTCGCCAATGACATTGATTGCAAACGGCAGACCCTGCTTAATGAGGTCATAGGCCGGTCGTCCAGGCTTAATGGCCAAGGATACTAGCATGGGACTAAATGAAATTTGCTGAACAAAACTGGCCAAATAGCCATCTGTGGCCTGAGATTTTGGATCCTGAATCGCAACGATAAATAGACCCGACGGTATGAGTCCAACAGCACTAGCTTTGTCACTTTGCAGCATAAATCCTCGAATTAACATAGTCCATATTAAAGCTTAACCAGCCCTTAACACGGTTGTCAAATTTGAGTCTAAAGATCGGCTAAATATTAGTGGATTATTTCAATTTCTGGTTAATTTTGCCGATACGAATGGTCACTTGAGTCTCACGGACCGAACCCTTAGACTATTAGGGTGGTTACATGTGAGCTACAACTCACCAGGAGGATTCCGTGGATAAGAAGAAAATCGAGCACTTTAAGATTCTTTTGCTAAAGCACCGTCAGCAAATCCTTAATGTTGGGCTCCTTAATAAATCAGATGACTTGCACGTTTCAGAAGATGATCTATCTGACGAAACCGACCTTGCCTCTTCTCTCATTCAGCAGCAAATTAACTGCACCATCAGAGACAGAGAATACCTCAAGCTTCGTCGAATCGACGCTGCTCTCGACCGCTGCTCAGAAGGCACATACGGCATGTGCGAAGACTGCGAAGAAGAGATCGGTATGAAGAGATTAGAGAATCAGCCTTGGTCTGAACTCTGTATTCAACATGCTGAAGAAAGAGAGAAAGAAGAATCTCAAATCTACCGCCAAGCTTAAAATCAAAGCCTCCGAAAGGGGGCTTTTTTTTTGTCTGTCTAATTATTCGACACTTTCATGAGTTTCATACACTTCCCTTCTCAAGGCACCCCCTATCCCCCTGAAACCGGGTAACCCCATCTGGCAAGCGACTTGCTTTACTTATTACACGGGAGCGTAAACCACTCCCCAACTCGTGATAAGGATAGTTAATGAAAGCAGCAGTAAAATCTATTCTAAGCCTGGCCCTGACACTTAACCTCACGGTTGGTGCAGCCTTCGCAGCAGATTCTCGATTAGCTTACAATGCTGAACTCCTTATCTCACGTTATGCTTCTTGGGGAATTGACCCTGATAAACACTTGGCTTCAATCAATCTTAAAGACTCGTGGACAAAATTCAAAAAGAACAAAGAAATCGTTGTAGCTGTAGTTGATACTGGAATTCAGGGTGATCACGCTTTTCTTAAAGACAATATTTATGTTGTTGGTGGAAAGTCTGGTGCTGGTAACTACGGTGTAGATTTCTCTGGTGCAAAAGTAACAAACACTCCATCTGATCAGCACGGTCACGGAACTCACGTTGCTGGTATTGTTAAATCAATCTACCCTGACGTTAAGATTCTTGCTCTGAAATACTACAATCCTAAAGCTTCTGGTCAGGCGAACTTAGATGCAACTATCAAAGCTCTTCAGTACGCTGTTGATAACAACGTTGATGTTATTAACTACTCAGGTGGCGGTCCGGAAGCTTCAGTTGAAGAACTTCGTGTTCTTAAAGCGGCTGAGAAAAAAGGAATTTTAGTTATCGCAGCTGCCGGTAACGAGAGATCAAACATTGACGACAAGCGCCACGCTTACTACCCGGCTTCTTACGGTCTATCGAACATCATTACAGTTGGTGCTCATGATGACGGTTTAAACATCATTCCTTCTTCTAACTGGGGTAAAAACTCAGTAGATATCGCAGCTCCTGGTCACCGAATCCGTTCAGCAATTCCAAGTAACGGTGCTGGATATATGACGGGTACTTCTCAAGCAACTGCTTTTGTAACTGGTGTTGCTGCGATGATTAAGTCAAAGCACCCGAACATGAAATTTGATCAGATCAAAAACGTGATCCTGAGCTCTTCACTTAAAGTAAAAAACTTTGAAGGTAAGATTCTTGGTGCCGGTAAACTTGATGCTGCTCGCGCTCTTGAGTTAGCTGATACAGTAAATGAGAAGCTGGCAGCTCCTGCGACGAGAGCGGTAGCAAACAAATAATTAATATCCTACAATGAGGGAATGAAAAAACTCTCCCTCGACTTCCTGATCACATTTATTGCTGGAGGAATCTACGCTTTATCGTACCCCTCTTTTTTGGGTAACGGATGGATGCCTCTCATTTTCATCGCTCTTCCTCTTTTTCTCTGGAAACTAGAAAATTCAAATTTCAAATACTCTCTGGTCATGATCCTTGGTTTTAATCTGGGCCTAAATGTTGTGGGCTACTACTGGATCCCGGAAACTCTTCGTGAGTTTGGCCAGCTTCCGTATATAGTTTCTTTGATTTTAGGTGGGGCCTTCTGTTTGATACTGCAGCCACACTGGTGGGTTTATGCCATCTGGAAAAAATTCCGCCCACTGGGTTTCTGGGGCAGTGAGAGGCGTATTCTTATAACGGCCTTTATTATGACTCTCCTTGAGCGATATGTGATCCAGCAGTTTCCTTCTTATGCCGGCAGCCCTTGGTTGCACCTGGCCCCATACCTCTCGCTAGCGCCATTTTTTGGTGTCGCTCTTTTTAGCTTCATGACTTATTGGTTATCTCTGGAAATTGTCGCCCAACTTAAGACACGTCATCTCCGCTGGCAGGTCTGGACAGGCATGGCACTATTTTTAATTATCAACGCTTGCTTTCCACTGAGTAATCCAACTTCCGATAAAAATCTTGCTGTGAGAATTGTTCAGGCAAACATCGGAAATTTTATGAAAGTTTCTTCTGAAAGGGGGGACGCCAATGCCTATCAGACCATCTCAGAAACTTATGAAAAGCTCTCAACAGAAAATAATGGGTTTCGGCCTCAACTCATTATCTGGCCCGAGACTGCTTATCCTGAAACTTTTTATGGGACTGAATCTCAGCTAGGAGAAATTTTTGGTCGCATCCATTCTGAAACTCAGAGTGACATTCTGGTTGGTGGATATGATCAGGACCTTTCAAAGTCCGGTGATGACCCCATAGAAGCGGTCTATAACGCTTCTCTTCTTTTAAGTGAGAATAAAGTTAAAAGCATTTATCATAAAAATATTCTGATTCCTTTTGGTGAGACTCTTCCATTCGGTCCACTAAACCGAACGATTGTGGGAATTGTTCCGGCCATTTCCCTCTTTGCCCGGGGCCTCGGAACAGACGTGATGGAAACCCAGGAAGGTTACCGGTTTGTGACTCCCATATGCTATGAAATCCTTGAAACAAACTACATGCGAAATCTCCTCAATCAATGGGGCCAGAATCACTTTATTGTCAATCATACGAATGACTCCTGGTACGGCGATACGGCCGAACCTTATCAACATCTCTTTCTATCAAAATGGCGGGCACTGGAATTTCAGCTCCCCATCATCCGTAGTACAAATACAGGCATCTCTTCAGTTATCTTTCAGGATGGAAGTGAATCACGGCGTCTTGGGATTAGTCATATAGGCCAGCTGGATGTTAATATTCCGTTGAGTGATCCAAGGCCCACCGTGTATCAACAGTATGGTCTGCTGAGTTTTTTGATTCTTTTCGTTTTGCTTTATCTCGTGACTTATTTACGGGAGAGAAGTGAGAGAAAGGTATAATTTATTTTGAAAGAGATGAATTAAACCCTGCTTTAAATAAATCATGTAATCGCAAGACTCCCACAAACTGAGCTCCCTCAACAACCGGGGCTACATTTAAAAGACGTGTTGGGTTTTCCATCGTTTTAAGAGCATCAAAAGCGAGCGTAGACGGACTCAGTGTCACAGGTTTAAGAGTGATAAGATCTTTTACAGGAGTCATGATGGCGTCCGCACTTTTAGCAAATGCTCTTCGGATATCTCCTTCTACTAAAATCCCTACCAGTGTCTGACCATTCAGGATGGCACACATTCCAACCGGTTTTTGAGTCATAACAAGAATGGCATCCTGAAGTGTGGCATCTTCATTAACAGAAGGACACTCAGATGACTTTATCATTAAGCGGTCAACTGTAAGTGAAAGAGATTTCCCAAGAAGACCCGCAGGGTGATTGATGGCAAATTTTTCTTTTGAAACACCAAGTACATTTTCATATAAAACGGCCATGGCATCACCAAGAGCGAGGGCCACAGTGGTGCTGGTAGTTGGAGCGAGATCATTAATACAGGCCTCTTTTTCAACTGAAGCATCGATGATTGTTCCGGAAGCTTTAGCAATAGGAGAATCAATCTTTCCGACCAAAGCAATAATACGCTCTTTAGGTACTGATAAATAAGGAAGCATTGTGAGAAGCTCTTCGGTAGTGCCCGACTTGCTTATCAGTACAACGGCATCAGCTTTAGAGACTCTGCCCAGATCGCCGTGCATGGCCTCAGTCGGATGAAGGAAAAATGAGGGCAGCCCTAACGACGAGAAAGTCGCAGCAATTTTTTGGGCAATATGTCCGGACTTACCAACTCCAGAAATCACCAGGCTTCCACCAGTACTGGCAAGCAAGACAAAGATTTCCACCAACTGATTGGCCGTTTTCTCATCGAAACGTGCAGCGGCCTGCTCAATGGCACGGGCCTCAGTCAATAATACCTGGGTAAAGAGATTTTTATGGTTCATAGTCTTTCCAAATGATTTCTTTTTGTCTGATTCATTGATAACATAAAAGATATGAAATTTTATCTTTTAATCATCTTATTGCCCCTATTTCACGGGTGCGCGAACTACGAGAAGTTCCGTGAGGTGACTGAAGAGCTCGAAATTCCAACTAAAATCTACCGGGCCGACTATAACCAGACGTGGCAAGCCGTTATTCAGGTGATGCGAAAATACGATATCGCCCAACAAAACCAGGAAGCTGGTTTTATTAAAACGCGCTGGATGGATAATACTCTTGAAGTAAACTTCACCGATTCTTTTGGATCTGCGGATGCTGTTAAAGCGGCAAAATTTAAAATAGTGGTAAACGTTGTAAGAGGTTTCAGGGCTTCAAGAGAAGTGACTAAGGTGACTATTTATAAACGCCAGTTGGCTGAACAGGATTTTCTTCAAGGCTGGAAAGAGATGTCTGCCGACGGCATTATGGAAAAAACTCTTCTCTACCGCATTGAGCGACTGATTGCGACTGACAACAAACTCAAAGAGATTGATAAGGCCCGTGAAAAAGAACAGCTTCAGAATTCAGGTCTTTAATTTTAGATTTTCTTTGCTGCTACCGGCACACTACTAACCTTCATCCAAAATTTACGACGGGCCTCAACTGAAGAATTCGGAGATGTCTCACCAGTAATTTTTTCAAGTGAATAATCCAGGTCCTCGATCAGATCCTGATATTTTGGTTTTTGAATAAGTTTTGCCAATGGCTTCTGCGCTTTTTCAAACTTAATGTCGCCAATAGTCCTGATAATTGAACGCACAATTGAAGTGCGCTTACGGTTACCGGCATTTCCTGTGTAGTTAGATTGGTCATACATCATGTTCCAGACCTGAGGGGCCATGGCAGAGATATTCATCTGAGAAATATTATCCAGGGCCTGAACTCTTACGATCAAGGATGAATCTTTTAAGGCTTTGGCATAGACCGCATGATAGGTGTCTTGCTTTAAACCCAGAAGCGCCTTTAGAGTAGCCACTCTCATCATCCAGTGAGGGTGATCAATGAATTTAGCAATAAACGGAGCGGCTTTTTTTCCCATAACCTGACCCAGTAGCATAGTGGCTTGCCATCGGTTCTGTTCCGGAAATTTACTTTCTTTCATGACTTTTATAAGAGTAGGAACTGCTTTTTGGCGATGACGAAGTGTATTTCGTTTAAGCATCGCCACTAGTCCTGGCGTGTTGGCATCCATAGCGAACATGTTTTCCAGACGCTCTAGTGGGATAATATCTTCTTTAGCGACCTTAACCTGCCCTTTATTAGGGTGCGGATTTTTAAGAAGAGCAATAGACTCTGCAGACTGGGCCAGGGCAGAGGTTGAAATTAGCCCAAGCATTAAAAGGACTGCAGTCTTTTTCATAATTACCCCAACATCTTTTCAAATTCTGATAGTAAATCTTCAGGTGTCTTTTCTGATTTTGGTTTATCACTCTCAGCTGCTCCGGCGGAATCATCGGCGGAAGCTGATAGCTCATCTGTTTCTGCAGGAGCTTCAGGCCCATCCAGACTAAGCTCTTCATCCATAGCTGGCCCATCGGGGGTTTCTTCCCGAGCATCTTGTGTATCAGTCGGAGCTGTAAGAAATTCTTCTAGAGCTGAGTTATCAGTGGAGGCTGAGGATTCGCTCTGACCTAAATCTTCAAAGAGATCACTTACGTCGGCCTGAGCTGCAATTGGGGCTGCTTCTTCAGGGGCCATCTGGGGAAGTTTTCCACCCTGAGCTGCCAGAGAACGTTTGAGTTGTTCATTTTCTTGCTGGAGTCGTTTGAGATTTGCAAGATCATCGGCAATGATTTCAAATTCTTTTAAGCGATCGCGAAGTTCATCTCTTTCTTTACTTACCATTGTAAGTTCAGATTTTAGAGCTGCATCTCCACCACCAGTTGTTTTGGACTGGGCAAGTAGAGCTTCAAGTTCTTTTATTTTTGCTTCTGCCGCTGCAAGATTAGCAAGGGTTTGATTTAGTTTTGCTTCAAGTTCCCGGTGAGCATTTTGTGAAGAGGCCAGCTGTGCTTCTAGTGAAGCAACCTGTGCCTTACGTTGATTTAATTCTTCCATTAAAGCAGTAGATGGAGCACCACTCATGGCCAGACCTTCACCACCAACTAAATGAGTGAGAGGCATTACTGAAGGAACATTCCCTAAATCCAAACCTCCTCCGCGAAAGAGTTGAGATTTAAGAGAAGTAGAATTCTGAATAACTGAATCTAAATAACTTTTAACAACATCTGCCGGGATGGCGTGTTTTAAATTGTGATATTTTCTGCGGTTAGAAAACCACAGCCATAACCACATGGTGAAAATGATGACACATAGACCACAGCCTATTACAAAAATGTCTTCTGAAAACTTGTCGAAATAATTAATGACGGAATCGAACACAACCCCTCCATGGATTATGAGTTCATCACGCACTTTTGTGCTGTATCAATATTATCTAACCCATAGTAATTCTTGTCAAAAGAATACCTTACCGGTTGAGAACGGCCAATAGTTCCTTATACAGGGCCGGATGAGTGGTAAGAACCGAAGCTCCGAAGGGAGAATAATCACCTCCAGATATATCAGATATTTTTACTCCAGCTTCTCTACAGATGAGTCCTGCGGCCGCCATATCCCAGGGCTGAAGCCTATATTCCCAATAAGCATCCAGCATTCCTGCCGCCACATAGCTCATTTCAAGTGCAGCTGAACCTAAACGCCGCATGGCCCTGACTTCGGGAAATCTTTTGAGCAGATCTTTTTCCACCCGTTTACTGGTGAGATTAGCTGACAAAAGTGCTTCATTAAATCTCTTCTTATTTTTTCCTACTTCGAGTTTAACCCTCACCTCTTGGTGACCAACTAAACGGTAGAGGTAGGCACCTTTTCCTTTGATGGCATAAAAAAGTTCGCAATTAACCGGGTTATAGACAACCGCTACCAAAGTTTCATTTCCCCGGTTTAGGGCAAGACTGACACAAAAAAAAGGAACTTTATTATAAAAATTATTTGTCCCATCCAATGGGTCAATTAACCATAAATACTGATCTGCCTTGGCCCCTTCAACTTTGAGTTCTCGGGCAAAAGCATCTTCTTCGGAGAGAATTCCATGATCCGGATAATTTTCGCGGATTTTTTTTATAACAAAAGCTTCAGAAAGAAGATCTGCTTCAGTCGCAAGACCTTGCTTCCCTTTATCGATAATTTTCAGTGGCTCAGTATAAGACCTGACGAGGTGATCGTTTAATATTTTTCCACAGTCAAACGCCCAATCAATCATCTGATCCAGCACTTTCGTGAGTTCAATTGTCCTGGTCTGAGTCTTCGCCGGGGTTTTGATTTTTTTCATGAATTAATTGCTCTAATTGTTCTGCTTCTTCCAGAGTAAGTTTTTGTGCAGGGACCGCATAAGATTCGTTGAGCCACTGGCCCAAATCGATTAAACGACACCGTTCTGTACAAAAAGGTCTGAATTCAGACGAGTAGTAGTTAAATTGTTTTTTACAGTTGGGGCATGTGACATTTAGTGTTTTCAAGAATGCACTCTCTTTCTCATGAGTTCGAACTGACTTAAAAAGCTCTTTGAGTATTCAATATCCCGGTCATCTATCCGGTCGACCAAAAAAAGTCCTCGAACAGAATTTGATCCAAACACACCATCGGCTTTCATAAGCTGCGCAAGTGAGGTTTCAGACTCTGTGCAACTCTCAAAGTAATCGGCCGCTACCTCAAGGACTTTTCTGCGCATGACCCCGCTCAGAACATTTGGCCCGAGAGGTGCGGTATAAATCCTATTGTGTCTCACAACAAAAATATTGGCCACTGAAGATTCAAGGACTGTATCGCGCGTACTTAAAAAAAGCACATCATCATCACCTGGTTTCATGTTCATTTTTTGGGATAAAATTGTTTCCAGATAATCCCCGGCCTTCAAGTAGGACGGCCACCAATGTGGTCTAATTGGAGCCGAGCAAGTCCTGAGCTTAAAAGTTTTTCCCTCAGTTCTCTCAGCATCGTAATGAAACGATGTAAGATTAATCTTTAGATCATTAACGGAAATCACACCTGTTTTGACTAATCCCCGGGCCTGTTCACGGTAAATTGTTAGACGGATAACTTTGTCTCCCTCTTCACTCTGGACTCTTTCCTCGAGCCGATTTTTCAGCATTAGTACCCAGTCATCTGGTCGTGCAAAGGGACCATAAACAAACTCAACCCCATTTTTAAGTCGTTCAAAATGGTATTCCCAGTCCTGTAATCGACCATTAATCAGCCTCATCGTAGTGAAAACAGATTCACCATACATGAAAGCGCGATTAACAATCTCAGACATTTTACACCCCTTAAAACTTGGCTTGTCTTCCTCGATCATGATAGCTTTGATGAGGAGTTTCAAACACAATTTTTTATGATGCGACTAACCATCATTGGCTTTGGAAATCAGGCTCAGGCCTGGGCCCAAAACCTTTCTGATTCAGCTTTTCCCTTTCGTGTGGCCTTGCAGCCAGACTCTGCTTCTTTTGACAAAGTTGTGAGGCTCGGGTTTGAAACTGTTGAGATCGGAACAAAAGAGTTTTTTGAGGACCGCGCATACGTCCTGCTTACACCCGATCACACCCATCACTCATTTATGATGAGCTATGGCCATCAGTTTACGGAAAGCAGCGTGATTCTTTACAATCATGGTTTTTCATTAACAAAAAATAAGTTTCAAGATCACTTCCCTCATCTAAAACACGTGCTCTTTGCAGTTAAGGCCATTGGTTCTGAAATCCGTAAGCAGTACTTAGTGAAAGGTCAGATGGGTGCCGTGTATTCTTTTGAATATATCAAATCTGAGACGACTAATTTAGAGAATTGGCTGCAGAAGATGTCCGAAGCTCTTGGCATCAACATGGGCCTGTTTAAAACCACCTTTGAACATGAGACTCAAGCCGATTTGTATTCTGAGCAGGGCCTGCTTTGCTCATTGATTCCTTATACTGCAGGAGAAATGTTTAAGCATCTTGTCGACAGTGGAGTAGAACCAGAGCTTGCTTATCTTGAGTGCTGGCATGAGATGAAGCTCATTGCGAATGCGATGGTGGATAAAGGGCCGGAAGGTTTTTTTGATCTCATCAGTCCCAATGCTTTAGTAGGGTCTGAAAAAGGGTATCAACGTCTTTTTACCCCAGAATTTAAATCCAATCTGAAAAGTCTTCTGACAGAAATTCAGGACAATAAATTTAATGACGAACTAGACAATGCCGATGTGGAAGGTCTTAGAAAAACCATCCGCGAGCGCTGGTCCAGTGCCCCACTTATGAAAACGTTTCACGCGATTAATTCCAAAGAGCCAAAATGAAAAAATTAAATCTTCGAGACATCCGAAAATCAAAACAAAAACATCTTCAGATGCTGACTTGTTATGATTTTCAGACAGCTGTTATCCTTAATCAAACAGACCTGGATATGGTTTTGGTTGGCGACAGTGTTGGTAATGTCATGCTCGGTTATGACACCACCATCGAAGTCACTTTGGAAGAAATGGAAATTTTTTCTAAGGCCGTCAGGCGAGGAGCTCCTGATAAATTTTTAGTGGTTGATATGCCCTTTGGAAGCTACTCAACTATCACTCAGGGTGTTCATGCGGCCACTCGACTGTTTAAAAATACTAAAGCTGAAGCGATTAAACTTGAGGGAGCTTTTCCCTACCAGTTAAAACTCATTGAGCGACTGACTCAAACTGGCATACCTGTCATGGGACATATTGGCCTAACTCCTCAGTCCGTTCACCAGCTCGGTGGTTATTACACTCATGGCAGAAATGAGACGTCGGCAGAAAAACTCATGCAAGAGGCAAAAGCGCTAGAAGCAGCCGGCGCTTTTTCGGTAGTTCTTGAAATGGTAGATGAAAATGTCGCCAATGAAATTACTAAGGCCGTATCGATGATTACTATCGGTATCGGTGCTGGAAAATCGACTGATGGACAAGTTTTAGTGATTAATGATCTTTTAAAACTAGGCCAGCATACACCTCCCAAATTCTGCACTCCTATTGCAGATTTATACGAGACAAAAAAACAACTTCTCACTAAGTATTTGGTTGACCAGAGGAAATAATGCAAGGTCTTGTTACAATTGATTTCGGGAATACAAACCCACACGCAGGTCTCTTTCACAAAAACCAAAATAGTTGGCAGTTAATTAAAGTTTGTCCATGGAATGAGCTTAGCCTTTATCTTACTCAATTAGAAATGAATGCCAGCAATACTTCGATGGTACTCTCGCAGGTTAAGGCCCGGGAAGATGAACTGGCGACACTTCAGCAACAAGGGTTTCACATCACACGTGTAAGTGAGTATTGGCGTGGCCAGCGTTTTGCTGGCATGCCGGTTAACTACGCTAAGACCATCGGTGAAGACAGATTGATTCAAGCCTTTTATGCCTACAAAAACCTAAAGCAGAATATTCTTCTACTAGATGCCGGAACTTTCCTCACTATGGACGTCATCACAAAAGATGGTTTCATGGGTGGATATATCGTTCCTGGTATCGATAACTACAATTCCTTGTTCAACAAAGGGGAGCAACTGCAGGAAGTTTTGATCGACAAAGACCTCTCCATTTCTCTTCCGCAAACGACTAAGGATGCTATGCGTGACAGCTATTTTGCTTTTGCTGCGTTAGCTCAAAAGCTCACTTCAGATCACAAAATCGATAAAATCCTTCTCACGGGAGGGAATTGCGCTCTTTGGAAGCAGATTTTTGATCAACTCAAGGTAAGTGTCATTGTAGAGGAAGACCCGACTTTGATACACTTGGCCCTCCAATACTGGATGACGACTCAAATAGAAACTTTATGAAATGTATTCTCGCCGTTACAGGATCAATTGCATGTTACAAGGCCTACGATGTGGCCCGGGGGCTTGTAAAAAATAACCACCAGGTAAAAGTGGTCCTGACTTCTGGCGCCTTGGAATTCATCCAACCTGAAACTTTTAGATACCTTGGTGTGGAAGATGTTTATCTTCCTACTGATGATTTTAATCCTACGCTTTTGTCAGAAAAACAAACCGTACTTCATATAGAGCTCGCAAGGTGGGCAGACAAATTAGTAGTAGCACCTTTAAGTGCTAATACCCTTGGTCGTCTTAATCTTGGGCTTAATAACGATTTACTAGGAAGTTTATTTTTAGCTTTTGGAAAAAAGCCAGTGCTTATGTTTCCGGCCATGAACACACAGATGTTAAATCAGTCCCGTGTGCAGGAACATATATCGAATCTGAGTAAACAATCCCATGTTAGTATCATTAACCCAGTAGCAGGACTTCTTGCTTGTGGTGATATTGGGGCAGGAAAATTTCCTGATGTGAATGCAGTCATTGATCTAATCGAAACCGTTGATCCAACGAAAAAGTCTGGAAAAAATATTATCATTACCGCCGGAGCAACAGCTGCTCCGCTAGATCCGGTGAGATACCTGACTAATCCTTCGACGGGGAAGATGGGTCTGGCAGTGGCCAAAGCCTTTTTGAAAGAAGGCCATACTGTTACTGTCTTAGCAGGACATCAGTGCACCACGGATGTGGACTATCTTGCTGGTCATCCAAACTTTAAACTAATTAAAACGCCAACAACTTCGCTCATGAGAGATGCAGCGGTAAAAAACTTCCCTGCAACTGACCTCTACATCTCAACAGGGGCCATCGCGGATATTGAGTTTGATGTTGCTCAAGAGAAGCTTAAAAAAGAATCTTTAGGGGTGAAACTAGAATTCCATCAGGCCCCGGATATTCTTCAGGAAGTCCTGAAGTTAAAAAAACCAAATCAAAAGATTATAAGCTTTGCTGCTGAAACTGAAACAACTGAAAAAGTGTTTCAGGAGAAGATGAATAGAAAACCAGTTGATCTGATGATCGGTAACAAAGTAGCGAATGGTCTTATTGGACAAGCTGAAGTTGAAGGCTTTCAGAAAAATGAAGGCCAATATTATTTTGTGACGACTAAACACATTTCGGGCCCTCATCCTCTGTTAAAGAAACAAATCGGCGAAAAGCTTGTGGATTGGTTTAATGGAAATGTGACATGGTAAAATTAATCAAGTCCACTCCAGAGCTTATCACCCATAGAAACGCAGAAAAAAAGAAAGTGGGCTTTGTGCCGACAATGGGAAATCTCCATGCCGGTCACATCTCCCTGCTGGATAGAGCCCTGGAAGAAAATGAAGTGGTTTATTTCTCCATCTTTGTAAATCCTAAGCAGTTTGGTCCAAACGAAGATTTTCAAAAATACCCCAGAACTCTTGAACATGATCTTGCACTCATTCAAAACTGTGAAAATAACTACCCGGGCAAAAGTGTTGTCGTCTTTGCTCCATCAAATCCTCAGGAAGTTTTTCCTCTTGATTATGATCAAACGATTTCAGTTTCCCAGTTCAATAACATTATTGAAGGGGCCTTGAGACCCGGACACTTTGATGGTGTGGCCACTGTCGTCTACCGACTCTTCGAGCTGGTTAACCCCACCCGTGCCTATTTTGGACTTAAAGATTACCAGCAATACCTTGTTATACGTAAGATGGTGAAGGATCTCGCCATGCCCATTGAAATAGTTGGAATGCCCATAATCCGTGAGGAAAATGGTCTCGCTCTTTCAAGCCGTAATCAATACCTGACTCCTGAACAAAAAATTGAGGGCCTGAATCTTTCAAGGTCTTTGAGAAAAATAAATCAATTAATCGATGGCAAGAAAACCAATCTTCCCATGGCCAAAAGAGAGATAGAAGCTCTGCTTTTGGATTCAAAGTGGAACTATATTGAAATGCGTGATGCAGATTCATTATCTGAAGACCTGACTTATTCAAAAAAAATGACGTTATTAGGAGTCTACCAATTGGGTGCAACAAGACTCCTTGATAATATGCAACTGGAGATAGAATGAACGCTGAAGACTTTAAAATGCCCCTTGGGCAGAAGGCTTCTCTTGTCTCTATCGTATGCGATAAATTCGACAGTCATTCGAACCTGCTGGAAACGAATAATTCTCTTCGCGAGCTCCGCGAACTACTGAGAACTTTAGGGCTCATAGCAGGTGAAGAGTACATTCAAAATAGAAAACAAATTGATCCGGCCACCATGCTCGGGGAAGGAAAACTCGAGGAGATTGCCGAAGCTGCCAGAGAAGAAGGATCAACCCTTTTGGTTTTTGATTTTGAACTTACGGCTTCTCAGCTCAGAAATATAAAAAGCATCACCAAGCTTGAAGCTGTTGATAGAAATACCATTATTCTGGAAATCTTTGCCCTCCATGCACGGACTAAAGAAGCTAAAATCCAGATTGAAATCTCCCGGCTGAAGTACCTTCTCCCGAGACTTACATCAATGTGGGGTCACTTTTCGAAACAGCGTGCCGCTGGGGCCGCTTTAGGTGGTGAGGGTGAGCAACAACTCGAGCTCGATCGCCGGATGATTCGGGAGCGTATTGAATTTCACAAAAAGCAGTTAGAAGAAGTTCAGGTTTCTCGCGAGCAACAACGCAAAAAGCGTCAAAACCAGGCGGTAACAGCAGCTTTAGTGGGGTACACGAATGCCGGAAAATCTTCACTTATGAATCGCTTGTGCCGGGTAAATGTTCTCGAAGAGAATAAACTTTTCGCCACTCTCGATTCAACATTCAGAACCCTGAACCCTGATTCTAAGCCACCCATGATCATGATTGATACCGTGGGCTTTATCTCCAATTTACCTAATACTCTCATTCAGGGCTTTAAAACCACGCTTGAATCTGCCCTCGAAGCCGATCTGCTTTTAGTTGTGTGTGACATCTCAGATCCTAATTACCAAAAGCATTTACGCGTAACTCAGGAAGTATTAAAAGAGCTTGGTATTGAGGATAAAAATCAGATTGTGGTTTTCAATAAAAAGGATCTCCTCAACGATCCGGTCCGTGCAAGAATCATCATGCGAAACTTTCCAAATAGTTTCCTTGTGTCTTCTTATGATGAAGACGACATGAAGAATCTAAGAAATCATGTGATTGATTATTTTTTATCGAAGCAGGATCACTACGATCTCTTTATCCCTTATGAAGCCGGTGATGCCCACGCACGCATACGTGGAAACGCAAATATTTT
>DLGL01000078.1:64769-88274 GCA_002482685.1 Bacteriovoracaceae bacterium UBA7695
GGATTTTTTACAGAATCCGTATTCCTGATTTTATCTTTCAGCAATTGGGCCTGAATAGTTTCATTCTGGCACCGGCCGAGGCTAAAGAATGGGAACAAAATCGCTCTCTCCTTTAGAAAATGATTGTCTCGCCAGTGAAAAACGCTTACCTTGTTGACCCCTATGAAAAAAAGCAGAGTCGTCACTCCAAAGAATAATCTGAAATCTCGCTGGACCCAAAAGCAAGCGCGACTTAAAGAAAAAAATTTGAACCTCGCCCATCCTGTGGTTAAGGCTTCTTACCTATGGTCTATTCTTTCAGAGCAATTGTGTGATGTTTTAGGACCTGAAGTTCACCATCAGTGGTTCAAGCAAGTTAAACCCTTAGTGATCTCAGATAACGTCTTAATTCTAGAAGTGCCTAATCATTTTTCCGCTCAATGGATCCATACTCATTATCATGAACTGGTAGATGTACTTTTATCAGTTATGGATAAAAAACTTTCGACTTTCTTTTTGTCTCAATATGAACGACACCCCGCTGCAAAGATGGTGGCCCCACTCTTACCTGAATGCCCCACTACGGAAGTAAATTGTCCCACCGAAGAGGATTAGGGTCAGGACGATCCCTGCAGTGATGATGATTTTATCGCGTGTACTCATGAATCTATTATACTCAATATTTTAATTGGCCGACATCATTTTCTGAATCTGCTCAGGAATCTCGAATGGATCAAGTGGCTTTTTAAGCTCTCCAGCTATGTTTTTAATAAAGCTCATATCTCCGCAAGGCTCCAGAACAATAAATGGGGCTGCCTGCATTTTAGCTGAAGCCTCATACTGTTTACGAAAAGCTTCGGGGTTACGGGTGAAAGTCTCACCATCCAGGACAATTAGCTTCGGGTTCAAATCGTCAACTAGATAAGAAAAATCATAAACACTTCCCAGGCTGTAAAACGGTAAGTTCTTCTTTTTAAACACGCGTTCAATTAAACCGGTTGAAAAGCTATTATGATCAATCCATAAAATGAGACCCATGACGACCTTCCCTTTGACATATAAGGCACAGGATAACTACCATCTGAGCATGGAAAAACCAATGCCCAAAATTCGCGTCCTGGATCAACAAACTAATCAGGTTCTCTTCGAATGCTCCCTTGAAGAGAGCGAAAAAGCGTACCAATTTGCAGCAGAAATGGAAGAAATGGGTTTAGATTTACGAGTCGATGCTCCGACATTAGGACAAACTCTTTCGGAATCTCTGGGACTTAACCGCGAACAGCAACAGGCGTATAAAGACAGTCTAGAAGAAGAAATGGACGAGCATGAAGGCTCATGCTGCTTTAAAGACGAAGATCCAAACAAAACAATCAATTAATTTTCCGCTCCAGCATCCTCTCTTGAGGAGATCTTAAAAATTCAGGATCTAAATTTGAGATATCCTTGTAGATGACATGGAGGTTCTCATGAAATTTCTTAAGCTGTCACTTTTTGTATTCCCCCTATTTCTTTTCACTCAAACCTATGCCGAAAATGTAGATACATCACAGTTAAACACTGGCACTTTTCGAGTTGAAGATGAGTATTCTGCCAGCGAACTCCAGGAAGAAGATCAACTTAAAATGCAGAGGCAAGAAGAAGTTGAAAGGGACAGTTTTGGCAACGATGAATACAATCAAAATGTGGACCCAGACATCTATTTGCAAGAAGCCGAACGAATAGATCCGGAGATGGACAATGAATAATTTATTTATTTTTGTCCTCTTTGTATTTTTCGTTTCCATTGCGGAAGCAGCAAGGTCGCCGACACCCCCTGCTTCCAATAATGGCAGCATAGGAAATTTCAGATTCCAAACCGAAAAAGATCAAAACCAGGGTGCTATGATACAGAAGCAGGAACAAGCTGAAAAAAGAAACCTTCAACAAGACCTAGAGAAGCTGGAAAAAATTAAGGAAAGAAAAAAACAAGCTCGCAGATGATTTTAAAAAGTAAGTCCCAGGTGTATAAAAATCGACCTCGGCATAACACTGTAACCATATAGTTCTTCGTAGTCTCGATTAAGTATATTCAACAACTGAACACCCAGTTCAACTTTCGTGAAGATGTAACGATATCCCAGATCAAAGACCTCATGTTCATTGAGTTTTACAATCGTTGCAGGAAAAGTTGTCGGATCACTTCCCTTTCTGGAAGAAAACCATCGTGCCTTTAAAGATATTTCAGAACTATCCGTTGGGAAGATAGAAATGCCTGCTTTAATTGTGTTGAGTGGTCTCCCGATGACTTCCGATTCTTCTTTTCTAAATTGTTGGTGAATGAAGCTTGAGTAAAGATGAAACGATCTTTGCTTCAATTTAAAGGAAGCTTCAACTCCTTCCGCAATAAACCGCGCCTGATTGAAGTATCCATCGGCAGATGTGTAGTTAATCAGATTAGACAGTCGGTTTTGAAATAAAGTGATACTTGCATCCACTTTCTTTTCTGTCAAAGTCCAACCCGATTCCCAGGAATGATTACTTTCTGGTACCAGATTTTTGTTCCCCACTGGAAATCCTGGAAATGAAGGGGCGTATAACTGATAAAGTGAAGGAGCCTTGAATCCCTGAGAGTACTGAATGAAGAGCGTACTTCTGTAGACCATCAATGCGACTCCACCACTTCCACTATAAAAACTCCCATACCGGGAATGTTTTTCGGCTCTCCCTCCCCCGTAAATTTTAAACTGCGAAATTTTGTAAGCACTTTGCGTAAATACTGAATGAAGACCAAAGCTTTTCTCGACTCCAGAGCCACTCATCTCTTCATATTCTCGTGATACACCTACCAGAGAATTCAGCTTTTTATCATCGTATTTGAACAATCCTTCATGCTGAAAAAGATTACCTTTGAAAGATGATTCATTATTTGAGCCCATAAATTCATTATCAATCCAGCGTACCTGCTTATTTAGACCATTTCTGATCGAGAATGCGGAGAACTTATTGATTTTAAAATTCGTTTTTTGTTGAATAAAGTACTGATCAGAACGGCTCTCATCATTAGAATTATCCAACGTATTGCCATCAAGCTCCGAATTTCCACGGTTGTATGAAAATAATAAATCCGTATCCACAGAGGTTGCCCAATGATGATTTGATGAACTTGTTAACTGAATGGTGTCAGAAGAATCTCTTTCGGTAGCGTCGTGGCGTTTCTTATTTAGGCGGGAAATTCCATCCGTATGGAATCGATAGGCCGTCAATGTTCCCCGGTTTCGTTCATTCCCCCAATCATGGGCCAGAGACGAGTCCACGGTGCCAAAACTTCCCGCATTTAAATTTAACCTGGTTTCACCCGGGGTCTCGCCCTTTCTTGTCGTCATCTCCACCAGACCACCAAGAGCGTCGGAGCCAAAAAGCACGGCCTGGGGACTTTTATAAATCAGAACTTCTTTTAAAAAAGGAGAAGAAAGAAAAGCCGCATCGAACTGACGGTCGACGTTTGATGTGTCATTGATTTTAAGACCATCAATAGTAAAGGCAACATGACGGCTTTCGGTCCCGCGAATAAAAAAGCTTACTCTTCCCCCGGCCCCCCCATTTTGGCTTGTGATTACTCCCGATGACTGGGCCAGAGATGAACTTACAAGTCCGGTCGATTGAGTATTCAGATCCTCTGCTTTAAGTGTGTCGGGTTGAGAGAAGGTAAATTCGGAGATTTTTTTCTGGGCCCTGACCTCAATGGGATCCAGGTTAATGCCCTCATCTTGAGCAAATGCAGAACATATAAAAAGAATAACCAATACGGTCAGTGACATTAAATCCTCCCCGGGAATGCCTGTAGATCTTTCAGGCCGTATCTGGCTTCCTCAAGGAGGTTACAGTTGCGGGACAGCGCTGGAGTTACACCAGCTTCCGGGGATTGAGAGATATGGGCCACTTTATTCATTTGTCAGAGGTTTAACAAGGGCCAATAAGAATTTGGTTTAGGTTTTCTTCACATTTGCTTATAATAAGCACATGAGTAACGAAAATCAAAGAACACATGAACGCTTCCCATTTACTGCGGGTATGTGGGTTAAAATCATCAGGGTTAATCAACTTGCACGTGACTTTAAGATGTACCAGTTGATGGATCTCTCTCAGGGTGGAATAAGCTTTAAGTCACATTTAAAAAATGAATTCAGAGTAGGAGACCGCTTTCTGATTCTTGAAGTAGAAAATCTTGTTTTAAAAGACAAAATTAAGGCCATCGTTCGGTATGTCCAGCCAGTGGATGAGTTTGGAGTTGATTTTAAAATTGGTGTAGAATTTTTAAGCCGACACTAGGTGGAGAATCTCCCTGCTCAGGTCATAAGCAGGGAGGATATTTAATTAAGCTGTTTTTTCAATAAGCTCTTTTTCTTGAAATTCAATTTCATCCCACACTCTTTCTTCAATCTCCAGATATTTGGGCGTTTTTTTAGCAGAGTTGTGAATTTTATTTTTATAGAGATCTTTTTGTCTATCAAACTGTCTTTCCATTTTTTCGATGCAAAGATCCAGTGATTTATACATATTTTCAGAACAGGCCTTAGCGAAGAAGTCAAACTTGGGTCCATGAACTTTAATTTCGGCCCAATGCTCATCGCCGCTAACCCAACATACCCATGATACGTTTGTGTTGCCTTCAAAATATTTGTCTAATTTTTCGGATTTCTCCTTAATACGCTCATCAAGAGCAGGAGTGTGTTTCAGATGCTTAAAAGAGATTTTTAATTTCATAATACGTGCCTCAAATAGAATTTAAAATCGCACACAGAAATACAACCAAGACCAGAAGTTATGACATTAAGTGACCTCCCTGCTATTTTTTACGTTTTGATGAAGGAGCAATACCCATCATTTCACGGTATTTAGCTACCGTTCTTCGGGCGACAATAATATCTTTCGTACTTAAGAGTTCTGAAATTTTCTGATCGGATAACGGTCGTTTAGAATCTTCGTGACCGATCATTTCTTTGATCTTAAGTTTCAAGCTCTCACCTGCGATATCAATACCACCATTCTTCCCACCGATACCGGCATTGAAGAAATATTTTAATTCAAAGGTTCCAATTGGCGTATGCATAAATTTATTAGTGGTCACACGTGAGACAGTGGATTCGTGCATACCAATTTCATTAGCAATATCTTTTAAGATCATTGGTTTCAGAAAAGCTGGGCCTTTCTTGAAAAATTCCTGCTGAGTTCTTACAATTGAGTTAGCGACTTTATAAATTGTTTTTTGACGGTTCTCAATTGATTTGATTAACCACATGGCCGAACGGAGTTTATCCTGAACAAATTCCTTGGCTTCAGCATCGCTGGTTTGATTTTTAATCAAAGATTTGTAAAGGTTCGAAATGCGCAGTCGAGGAACGCCCTCATCATTGACCTGAACAACAAACTCCCCGCCCACTTCAGCTATAAAAATATCCGGTACTACATACTGAGTCTCCTCAGCTGAAACCAGGCGACCAGGCTTTGGATTCAATCCCATAATTATGAGTTCAGCATCTTTTACTTTTTCTTTGGAAACGCCAAAATCTTTTGAAATTTTTGCGTAATCTTTTTTCTCAAGTTCCTTCATCGCGCGCTCAACAATGAGTTCTACGAGAGGAGATCTTTCCGGCAGTAGTCGCGCCTGGATCCCCAGACACTCTTCGAGGTTTTGGGCCCCACATCCAACCGGATCTAAGTGTTGAACCAACCCTAAGATACCAATCGCCTGATCGCGCTCAAGTTTAGATCTCGCAATAATTTCATCAACTGGAACTTCCAGGTATCCATCGTCATCGATGTTACCAATAAGTTCCAGAGCGTAATTTAGTTCTTCAGTCGTTAAGCTTTCCATTCGAAGTTGCCACTCTAAATGCTCTTGTAAACTTTGAGATTTAGAAACCATATTTTCATAACTAGGCAAATCATCAGGTGAGCTGGATTCTTTCATATTCGGAGATGAAGATGAGGTTGAATTGAAAGATTCAGAGTACTGATCCCAATCAAAAGTATCCTTTGCACCTTCAATCAGTTCCGGCCCTGAAAAATCCTCGGCAGATGCTTCTTTAGCATCCATTTCTTCGCGCGAAGAAAGATCTTCAGCTTCGAAATCAATTTCTTCCAGCATTGGATTTTCCACCATCTCTTGCGAGATCAGTGTAGTCATTTCCAAGTGGGTCAACGTAAGCAGCTTAATGGCCTGCTGTAGTTGAGGCGTGATCATTAAGCTTTGCGACTGCTTTAGCCCCTGACTCATTTTTATCGCCATAAAATCTTCCCCTGCTTACATCTTAAATTCTTCGCCTAAGTAAAACTTACGCGCGATTTCGTTATTAATAATCTCTTCAGGTGTCCCACTTACCAGTAATTCTCCACTGCTCATGATGTACGCTCGGTCCACAATGCCCAGGGTCTCTCTTACGTTATGGTCAGTAATCAGGACTCCTATATTTTTTTGTTTCAAGCGCTTAATGATCGACTGGATGTCATGAACGGCCAGTGGATCGACTCCCGCAAAAGGTTCATCCAAAAGGACAAACTTTGGATCAAGGGCCAGGGAGCGCGCAATCTCTACCCTTCTTCTTTCTCCACCTGAGAGCTCTCTTCCTTTAGATCTTCGAATGTGATCGAGTCCAAAGTCGCTGATCAGGTTATCGAGAGCATTCTGTCTTTCTTTTTCCGAGAGATCCCGGACTTCGAGGACAGAGACAATATTTTCTTCAACCGAGAGTTCCCTGAAAACTGATGCTTCCTGAGGAAGATAACCAATTCCTTTTCGGGCCCTCACATGCAGGGGCTGAGCAGTAACGTTTTCGTTATCGAGGTTAATCGTTCCCTCATCTGCTTTAACTAGGCCCACCATCATATAAAACGAGGTTGTTTTTCCGGCTCCGTTGGGACCTAAAAGTCCTACCACTTCACCTCTTTCAACATCGATACTTACGTTTTTAACTACAGTCCGTCCGTTATAAGTCTTTTTCAAATCCCGGGCGTGAAAACTCGCATCACTCATTTAAACTATTCCTTTAGTTTATTTTTGTTTTTTCTTTTCATCATCCTTGCGCTTCACTTGAACGTCCGACATAGCATCATCAACTTCGATGAGGTCCATGTTTTCCCGGATCGTAATGCGGTAACCTTTCACCACATCTGCCCCATGCTCAACTTTAGGTGCACCAGACAGAACCATTTTTTGTTCTTGTCCGAATCCTTCGAGCCTCTCAGCAAAGGCTTTACGGTAACTTACGCCCTCTGGAGTCTGAAGTTTTTCCGTCACTTTCACATCGTCATTAAAAACGAAATACTTGAGACTTTTGTTATAGTTTTCCAGGTGAATATCGCCATTTCCGGCAGTTATAAGGTAGTTTTGGCGGGTGAGTTTCACATCTCCCTCGAGGTGGGCGAGTGATTTTAACCCTTCAAGCTTTAGCTGCTGGGAGGAGAAGGTCATCTTTCCTTCATACTTTTTCTTCCGCTGCATGCTTCCTTTGACGTTGCCTCTAAAATGGGAGAACTGACTATTAGGATTAGCACGCATGGTATCGGAATGTATCTCAAGCTGATCTTTAGATTTTAAATCCATTCCCTCAAACGTCACTCCACCAGAGCCCAGGACCAAATCTTTTTTGAAATAATA
Source organism: Bacteriovoracaceae bacterium UBA7695 (assembly GCA_002482685.1). Taxonomy (GTDB): domain Bacteria; phylum Bdellovibrionota; class Bacteriovoracia; order Bacteriovoracales; family Bacteriovoracaceae; genus Peredibacter. The sequence continues at coordinate 72,385 of DLGL01000078.1, forward strand.
TTTAATTTTGTCTGCCAAATAATCTGCCTCTTCGGATTCAATTTTAACTTTTCCACTTAACGTCAGCAGCTCTTTGGCTTTTCGGTAAATCCCATTTTCAGCTTTGTATTTCATGGATTTGTTTTTCTCGAGATAATGATAGATTCCATTCGGCTCATCGAACTCTGCAGATGTCTCTCCTTGCGAGCGCATTATTGTTGCTGCCAAAGACATTTGCGGAACACCTTCCTTGAGGTGGTAGTAGTCTAAGTCTTCAACCTGAGTAAACTCAGGCGCCATCGTTCCAGGAGTTTTTGAGCCGTGAACTTCATCCGAATTCTGCCTGAAAGCAGAAACAATAATGAAGACGTTTAAGCACGCATAAGCTGAAATAATTATTATTGATCTGGGATTTCTGATATTCATAGTCTTATCATTATACCAAGGTCTGCGATTTCCGACACTTAAGCCTATCTTTTCCTTTTGATGTTTGGTGTTTTGAGGTGACTAATTTCCTCGGTTTTTGTATCCTCTTTTTCTATGCAAAATCAAATACTTCCAGAATCTTTTAGCCTCCAGGATCTTGTGGATCAAGGTGCCAAACTCACTCCGATGATGGAGCAGTACTACCAGGTAAAAAAACAGTATCCCGATATTCTGCTGATGTTCAGGATGGGAGACTTTTATGAAATGTTTTTTGAAGATGCCCGGGAAGCCGCCCGCATTCTCAACATCTCATTAACTGTTCGCGGGAAACTGGGTGACGTTCCAATTCCTATGGCCGGCATTCCTCATCATGCAGCTTCTGTTTACGTCGACCGCATCTCTCAACTAGGGAAAAAAGTTGTCATCTGTGAGCAGATGGAAGATCCAAAACAGGCCAAAGGAATTGTTAAGCGTGGAGTTTCACAAATTGTTTCCCCTGGAATGCCTTATGATCTGGATAAGACATCTGCCTTTGAAAATAAGTTTATTGCATCGGCTTCATTCACTGATGATCTCTTCACTTTGGTCCTTCTAGATTTTACCACTGGTGATTTTTTCGGTTTAACTTTCAAGCATATCGAAGAATTTTGTGAACGCTTGATGATGATAAAGCCCAAAGAATTTATTTCTTACCTAGGCCAATGGGATAAGTTTCCTATTTTAGAGGACTATTTATCCTCTATTGATGTTCTTAAAACTCACTTGAGTCAGGAATATTTCGAAGAGAAACACACAAGCTTCTATATTCAGAAGCTCATCCCGACATATCAAAGAGATGGTATCATTGCTCAGAACAAAGGTGTTTTAAATCCCCTGGGAGCTCTAAGCTATTACGTCTCTTCAACCCAAACTATAGAGAAAATTTCTCACCTGCGTCCGTTTCGCATTATTAACAATGATGAAAACATGAAGGTGACATTTTCAACTCTGGCCGGACTTGAAATTTTTCCGCGCAACAGAGAGACCGAAGCCCAGTCAATTCTGGGCTTCATGAATAAAACAAAAACCTCAATGGGTTCTCGCTACCTCCGTCAGTATTTTCAAACTCCTTCAAGTGATCTTCATGTGATCACGAAGAGGCTGGATTTGATTGAAGGACTCATGAAGAAAAATCCATTTTTAAAGGCCCTTCGCTCAAAGCTTGATGATGTTCGTGATATGGACCGGATCATGGCCAAGGTCTCTACTCAAAAAGTGGTCGCTGGTGACATGATCAACATGGCCCAGGCCATAGAGATTTTTTTTGATGTCGCCAATGACATGGAGAAGGAAAATTTTAATTTTTTTCAAAAACTTCCAAAAAAAGACGTAGATTTCCTTACTAAGCTGGCCAAACAAATCCGTGAAACGATATCCGACGAAATGGGTGCTCATGCGGACAAAGGTAATCTCATTCGTCCCGGCGCTTCTAAAGAGCGCGACCGCCTGGCCGCTCTTTCAGATTCTGCCGCTGATGAGCTCTTAAAACTTGAAACTAAATACAGAAGTTCCACGGGAATTGGTAATCTCAAAATTAAGCACAATAATATTTCAGGTTATTTTATTGAGATTTCAAACTCACACCTTTCAAAAGTACCAAAAACATTTCAGCGACGGCAGACACTTGTTAATAATGAACGCTATATCACAGCTGAACTGGAAGCATTTGAAAAAGATATAACCAGTGCTCTGGATAAATTGATCAAACTTGAAAAAGAGATCTTCGCCGGTTTTACTCTTCAACTTGCCGATCAAGGTGCATTAATTTTAGATATTGCAAAAAGATTTGCTCAAATTGATGTCTTCCAGTCTCTTGCTTGGGTTTGTTTTCAGGAAAATTTTGTAAGACCAACTCTTCATGCAGAGAAAAAAATTGTTTCCATTCAGGGTGCATGGCACCCCTTAATTAAGGCCAATATCAGGGACAGTTTTGTAACTCATAACATGAGCCTTGATGATAAATGCTTTTTTGGCCTGATTACGGGTCCTAACATGGCCGGTAAAACCACAGTCATGCGTGAAACTGCTATTATTCAATACCTCGCTCAACTGGGTTGTTTTGTTCCAGCGGGTAAAGCGGAACTTGGAATATGTGATTACCTCTTCTCTCGCTTAGGAGCTTCGGATGACATCATCCGTGGGCAGTCAACATTCATGGTGGAGATGGCAGAAACGGCTGAGATCCTTCGTCATGCTTCAAGCCGCTCTTTGATCATACTGGATGAAATCGGACGAGGAACGTCTACCTACGATGGTCTCTCTATAGCATGGTCACTGGTCGAGCATTTTGTAAAAAGACTAAAGGCCCTTACTTTATTTGCAACTCACTATCATGAATTAATTGAACTGGTAGAAAGCCTACCGGAAGCCAAGAATTTTACAGTCCGCACGGAACAAAAAAATGGTAAGGTTCAGTTTCTCTATGAGCTGATCGAGCAAGGTGCAACCCAGAGTTTTGGAATCCATGTTGCAGAACTTGCGGGCCTTCCAAAAGATGTTCTAAAACGCTCCAAAGAGATCCTCAAAGAGCTGGAGAAAAGTCACAGTTCGTCTTCGCTTGAACTGGTTGACCGCATTTCATTTGGTAAGGATCAACTCAACATGTTTGAGGCAAACAATCAGGTTTCAGAGCAACTCTCAGGCCTTGAACAGGATTTAAAGAACTTAGATATTTTAAATCTTACTCCCATTCAGGCATTACAAAAACTCCATGACCTTCAGGCCAGAATCCTGAACGTTTAGTTCAATTTTTAAGTCATAGTCACCGACAAGACTCTTAGAGGTGCCTATGACTCCCATTAATTTAAGCGATTTCACAGACTCAACAAAAAAAATCCCAACGACACTTATTCAGCATATCCCCGAGGCATCTCACAAAATCCAAAAGAGGAAAATTGCGATCGCTCATGCTTTTGACCTGCTCATGGTAATTTCTGCTACATCTTTTGTCTCGGAATTCCTGCAAGCTTCACTCAGCAGATTCATGGTCACAAGCGAACTGAGAGCAGCCTTTAGTCAAATTAACTATTCCTCATTTATGATCTCACTTCTACCACTCATGTTTACGAGTTATTTCTTTTTCAGTTATTTTCTCAACCATGGTCAAACCTGGGGCATGAAAAAGATGAAAACGAGAGTCGCCATTCCTGCTATGAGCTACCGCTCATCACTTGTTTGGGCGATGTTCTCGGCCAGCGCTCTCATGACAGCAGGGTTAACCTTACTGGCCTATCCTTTGATTCATAAAAAGGGCTGGGGAGAAATGAAAGACGAAGACTACCTCTATGTTAGTCTCGTTCAGCATAAGGAAATTGAGGCACTCAATCTGGTTGAGGTATCTTCAAGAAATAATAACCTTGTTGGATTTCCAGTACAGAAAGATGAAGAAGAGTCTGTTCTGGAAGCGGCGTAATTCTAAATTTTATCCCGGATAAACAGGTAAGTTTTTTTAAAGACACCAGAACTATAGGTGGCATCTCCCCATGTTTTGAAATCTGCAAAACTACTTTCAAGACTCATCCCATCACCGATAAAATCTATTAACTCTTCTATGATAATAAAAAAAGTGGCAAGCTGACTAATACGAGTTGTAGTCAGACCCCGGGGAAATCCGCTCCCATCGATTTTCTCGTGGTGCTGAAGCAGTATCTGATCAATATCCGGTGGCATGTTCTCAAGCTTCTGAATGAACTTAGAAGCCTCCATAGGATGCAGGCGATATTTGATAACCTCAGGGGATCTTTCTTTGGGGTTGGCCGCTTTTGTATTCCAGGATTTAATATCGTCGTAATATTTTTCATCAACAACCAAATCGTGCAGTAAAGTTGCCAGAGCAAGTTTGTTCTGAACCGACTCCCCTCCCCACGCAAGATCAGCACTCAGGACACAACACAAGTAGGCCTGAAGACCAAGATGACGGGCATAGCCCGAAGTGGGGTTTGCTAATTTTTGTTTCAGTATGTTTGCTAATGAAGGATCCTTACTAAGAATTCGAATCGCAGTATCTATACTTTTTTTAGCTGACTCGATCACCTCGGGAGTCCAGCCTAAATGTTTAGAGACATTTTCAATCGAAACAAGATTGTCGATCGTATCAACAATAGCTTCCTGAGTGACACCATTCCTTGCAGAAAGCATGAAGTTTAAATTTTCTTCATATGCTTTAAGAAATTCAAGACTATCCTTACTGCTTATGTGGAGATGTGTGACACCTTTGTTGAGAAGTTTTTCACAGTCTTCTCTGGAAAAACCTTCTCCTTGCTTAACAAGTTTTACATAGTTAACATCAGAAAGTTTTAAGTGAAGGTCAAAAGATCGCCCAATAAAATTAAACAATATTGACAGTTTTACAGGCAGAAAATCCGGTTTAACAGTGGGTTCAGTCGTAATACTTTTAATGAGGTAAGTTAAAGACTCAACACTAAAAGGCTTGCGGACGAAAGCAGAGACGTTAGGGTATTTTTTTTCATGTTGCTCAAAAACTACATCTCCGGAACAGATAACCAGCGGACACAACAAATCTTTTTCACAGAGTTGGGAATAAAATGTGGCCCCCGCTTCTTCCAGTATAGACTGGTCAGAAATAATCACTTCAGGCTCACCAAAGGCTTCAAGCCTCTCTAGAGCTTCGCTCCCATTTGAGACAGCAATGATTTCTCCTCCGTAAAACGAAGTTAAAACCAGTTGTTGGATATTTAAAATATCAGGATCCTCATCAATCAGAAGGATATACTTCATTTAGTCTGCAAGCCATTTAAAGCCTAACTCTTTTGTCTGGGCTTCACTTGGCCTTGAAGGAGAAGAAGCCATAAGGTCAGTAGCAGAAGCTGTTTTAGGAAAAGCTATCACATCCCGGATTGAATCTGTTCGGGCCAACATCATAATCAATCGGTCCATACCAAATGCCATACCGGCGTGAGGAGGAGTTCCGTATTTCAAAGCTTCAATGAAAAATCCAAACTGATGTTGAGCATCTTCAGGGGTAAAGCCAAGAAGTTCAAACATGCGAGACTGTTGTTTGTTATCAAAAATTCTCATAGATCCACCACCCAGCTCATAACCGTTACAAACGATGTCGTAAGCGTAGGCCTTTACATCTTTAATTTTTGATTTATCTTCAGAATAATAAAGCGCCATATCCTCATCTTTGGGACGAGTGAAAGGGTGATGTTTAGCGTGAAGAGTATTGTTATCTGCATCGTAATCAAAAAGTGGAAAGTCATAAACCCAAAGGAATGCGTAAACTTGAGGATCTATAAGGTTTAGCGTTTTTCCCAGGTGACGGCGGACAGCATCTGCACAATCGTGCGCAATGTTTTCATTTTTATCTGCGCAAAATAACCAAAGCCCATCTCCCTTCTCTACTGATCTTTCAGAAAGTGCGTTGAGAAGATTAGCATCTACAAATTTTGAAATGCCACCGGTGATAGCTCCATTTTCAACTTTAAACCAGGCCACACCTTTACCACCGTAAGGCTTAACCACTTCAGTTAATCCATCGATGTCTTTACGCGCCAGAGCTCCCATTGAGGTAGGAACAAAAGTGGCCTTAACCATGCCGTATTTAGCAGCTGCAACTTCGGAAAAAGTAGCAAAGGTTGAAGTCTTGAATAAATCAGTCACGATCATTTGTTTAAGTTCAAAACGAACATCTGGCTTATCAGATCCGTAATCCCTCATGACCTCATCATAAGGTATGGCCTTCATTTCAAAGCTTTCAGGCATATCAAAAACATTTTTTATCACATGAGTTGCGAGGTTTTTCATGTATTCAAGAGTAGGAAAAGAGACTTCGATATCAACCTGGGTAAATTCAGGCTGCCTGTCTGCTCGTAAATCTTCATCACGGAAGCAACGGCAAATCTGGAAATATTTATCTGTGTTAGCAATCATTAAAAGTTGCTTTAGTGTCTGAGGTGATTGTGGAAGTGCATACACTCGACCTGGGTGAACTCTTGAGGGAACGATATAATCCCTCGCCCCTTCCGGAGTTGTTTTATACAGGATAGGAGTTTCAACCTCGGTAAAATCCAGAGCGTATAAAGCTTCCCGGACTTTGCGGGCAGTTTTTGAGCGGAGTTGTAAAATATCTTGAAGTTTTTTTGAACGGAGATCCAGATAACGATATCTAAGACGAAGATCTTCAGTAGCAGGAACCATACCATGGGGAAGAAAGGGAACCTCTTCAGCTAGTGAAAGGAGTTTAATTTCTTCGACCTGAACTTCCACAAGTCCCGTCGACATTCCAGCATTTTTTGCAGAATCCGGACGGGCAATGACTTTTCCTGTGGCCATTAGCACAGACTCGAGTGAGAACTTTCTAAGATCGTTAATATCACCTTTAAAAGCTTCAAATCCGAGTTGAGTTATTCCGTAACGGTCACGCAAATCAATAAAATGAAGACTCCCGAGATTCCGGTATTTATTCATCCATCCACAAAGAGTGACGGTTTTGCCGATATCAGTCTCATTTAACTCGCCACAATGGTGCGTGCGTAAAGATCCGGCCAGATTTTTTAATGATGCCATTTGAAAACTCCTCACTCTTCTCTTAGACTTGTAAGTCTAGGATCATACCCGAATCAGGAATAAACTTCATGACAAAATTTCTTACTCTCCTCGTACTCCTTTCACTTTGGGCATGCCAAAGTGAGTCACGAAATCCCCTTAAAAAAATTGAACTTAAAACTCCTTCGGGCACCCTTATACCCACCAGGTTGGTCTACACTCCTGCGGATATGGAGAAAGGCCTCTCCGGAACTAAGCCCGACGAATTTGCCGAGAATGAAGGCATGCTTTTCTTTTACTTGAGTGAAGATGAAAAACATTTCTGGATGCCTGATACCTATTTTGATCTGGATCTCATCTACTTGGATAAGGAGCTCCGAATCACTGAAATCATCCGCAAAGTCCCTCACTATGTAGGTCGCCTTAATCCAGATGCAATACCTCGTGTGAGGGGTGTTTACGCTCGTCATGTCTTAGAAATGAAAGCGACATCCCCAGTGTCCAACGGACTTAAAGTGGGGGATAAACTGGATTGGGTTTCGGGAATATCCTTGAGCGAAACAGAGAGCAAAATTCGGCAAGGCCCATAAGGTGACATATTTCTAGGGCAAACTTTCCTTAATCAATGAATTGAAGGGAAAATTTATATTGTTAAGCCCTCTTTAACTTGCCGCGCAATTCAAGCCACTTACCCCCTGCTTCACCTCAAGATTTCTTCATAAAACTCCTGTAGGTCATTAAAATGTTCAATCTTTAGCCGGGATAGAACGATAGTTAGCCTACACTTTGAGGAGCTATGACAACACTTATTATCTCGCCGGACATCACATGGACATCGAGGGCGCAGCAAGCGTTCATCGTACAGGGGCTTCCCTGCGAGGTAGCTTATAACGGCAAAGATGCTCAACTCATGGCCTACCATAAGAAGTATTCTTACTTCGTGCTGGATCTGGACATCCAGAACCACCCGGCGCTTGAGGTCTGCAAATACCTGCGAAAGACCTGTCCTCAAAGCAAACTCATCATGACCGTTGTGTCGAATACAAAGCTTGATGAGATGCTTTTGGATGAGAAGAAACTTTTGAAAATGGGTGTAACACAGGTTCTATTTCAGCCAGAACCAGAATCCATTGTTGGTGCCATTCAGGATATCGGTCAAATCAGAAAATGGAAAAATGTTCAAGAAACCGGAAAGCCTCAGGAGCCGGACAAAGACGAAGAAATTATAGACTCCGAATTCTCAAGGATTAAAATTTCAGAACTTTTTGGGGATGCTCTCGCCGTATTTGATTATTATATCAGACTAGGTTCAAACCGATTTGTGAAAATTATTCATAAAGGTGAGAAACCTTCAAAAGATCAACTCACGAAGTATGAAAGTTCAGGGACAAAATTTCTCTATTTTTTAAAGAAAGACCGGGCAACTTTTATCAGCTACCAAAATGATCTGGCCAAAGAGATGATAAAATCCTCTTCTGCCAATGAAGGTTCAAAAGTTGTTCAAGCCATGAAATCAACAACTGATAAATATTTTGAAGAAGTCTTTACGGTAGGAATCCAGCCCAATCTCATAGAAGAAGGTAAATCAATTTGCCAGAATATGTTTGATGCCGCAAAAAAAGATCAAACCTTAAGTAAGTTCGTCAATGATCTGGAGCAGTTTAATCCCGCAGCCCTCTCGCACGCTTTTTTAGTTTCATTTTTCTCAGCGCTTATTTGCAAAGATCTGGACTGGGCAGGAAAAAAAACCGTTGAAACTCTCGCACTGGGCGCACTTTTCCATGACATTGGTATCCTCCAGCTACCTCCAGAAATTCAGGAAATGGATCCTTCTCAAATGAGTGCTGAGCAATTCAATCTTTATCAAACCCACCCCCAACTGGGAGCCGAGGCCCTTAAAAGTATTCCTGGCCTAAACGTTGGTGTTATTCAAATCGTCCTTCAACACCATGAAAAATTAAATGGAAGTGGTTACCCGGAAGGGATATCCGGCCACAAGATCTATCCCCTGGCCAAGGTTGTGGCACTTGCTGATGCCTTCTCTTACTTTCTGAAAGAAAAAGAACTCTCACCAATTGATGGTTTAAAACTATTCTTACGAAACCATGACAATTTGACTTGGTATGACCCTATTCTTATGAAAAATTTAATTAAAGCCCTAAAATAGGAAAACAAATGTCGGCCAATGTTGTTGTCTTCACTAAGAGAATGGATTTCAAGACGCTGTTGGAAATTGAATGTAAAAGTCTAACCGGCTTCTCACCTGTACTCAAAGACTCAATTGAGGACCTCAAGTCATTTCTGTCATTGGGTTCAGATATTGAAATACTAGTCGTAGATGATCCCCAAAATAATATTCTTACATCCTTACCATCAGAATCTCAGGTTAAAAATATACTCGTTCTCTCTGATGAGGCTTCTCCGGCAAATAAAACAACATGTTTTCCAACTTCAGCAGCTGCATCTTTAATAGATCATTTAAAGAAACTCCTTAGTTCTGACCGGCCTGATCAGGAAGGATATATCTCAATTCCTGTAGATTCGTTGGTTCACTTCAAAATTCTGCCCTTTGCTCTGTTTATAAAAATAGCTGACGGAAAATTTCTTAAACGAATTCCTGCGAATGAAGATATAGACGAAACAACAATTAAAAATTTCAAAAGTAAGGGCATAAGTGAAATGCATTTTGAAAAGAAGAACAACCGTGACTTTTCAATGATGCTCCTGAATAACATGATTAATAAAGTAGAATCCGAGTACTCATCAGAAGATGCACAAATGAAGGCTACGAACGAGGTTTTTCTTACCACGAAAGAAATAGTTCAGAGTGTCGGGTTACCACCCAGAGTTATTGAAGTTTGTGAGAGCGTAATGGAGAGAATTACAACTGATGTCGCCTCAAATAAAGATAAGTTCGCTTCTTATATTACCGATCTTAAAACAACTTCAGATTTAAATTTTCAATTTCGGTTCATCGAGCTCTCGAGTTTTATTGCCACTCAGATAGTGGATGCTATCAACGATGGAGGAAAGGACGATCAGATAAAGACCATCGTCTTTGCTTCTTTTTTTAGTGATATATCACTGAAAGAATCTTCCCATATCGAGCATAGATCAGAAGCTGCAATTAAAGATCTATGGCCAGAGGATAAGAAGCTCGTTCTTGAACATGCGGCAAGATCTTCAGAAATAGTGTCCAAATATAAAAATGCTCCAGCAATGGCGATTGAAGTTATTAAGCAGCACCATGGATCTCCGGATGGAAAAAGCATGCCCCTGACCCCCTCTGAGAACATTCTTCCATTGGCCAAATGCCTCATGGCCTCTCAAGAGCTAGCGTTTGGCATTCTTAAAAATCCATCCATCCCGGCAGCTCAGGTAATTAGTGAAATTACGAACAAGTATGCAGGAAGCCCTATTCACAGCTACCTGAAAATTTTTGAAAATTCGAGCCAGTCGAAAGTTTGATTATAATTTTGAGTTGGATTCTTCTGACGAGGAATCACTGGTTTCCCCTGCAAACAAGATAAGAAATTCATCCGCAGCAATAACACCTAAATGATCTTTGGCAAGATAGCGTTGATAGTTTTTATCAACCTGAATTTTAGAGATTTCAGCTTTCAATGATTTATTTTCCATTTGAATCGATTTCAAATCACTTTGCTTTTCCCTGATATCACCTTCGGTCGCAAAATAATCCCAGACACCACGGTCCATACAAATGAGGCGCAGAACCAGAAGACCCACCACAGACCAGGCAATCTTAGGTAGAAGATTTTTTTTCGTTTTTACATTCTTCTTAGGTGTAGAACGGACAACAGGACGTTTTTCAACTTCCTCTTCTTCCTCATCCTCTTCTTCGAGGTACTCAATTTCAGTTTGTGATAAATCACTTTGTCGGTGATCAAGCATCTCTGCCATATCTGCGTGAGCAATTGACCGCCGAGTTGATTTGGCCTCAACAATTAAGGGAGCGGCTCCGCTTTGGGTAGCGAAGGGACGATTAAAAACATTTTTGCGAGTGCGCAGTCTTTCTCTGGAAGCTGTATCTGTAGTCGACTTAGCTGCGAAAGGAGATTCTACTTCTTCATACTCGTCATAAGACGGTCGGTTCATTCTTAAATCCACGAAAATACATCCTGTATTTTTGGGCTCTATTTGCCCAGGTTTAATTTGGGTTCGTGTGTTATTTCAATTTAACATGGGCAACAATTGCTTACAATGGGGAGCGAAAAAGAAATATTTACCTAGCAGAGAACCGATAGGACCACTAAGGAGTGGTCCTATCGAGATAAGAATCTAAAAACTAGTAACGGCTTCCACGAGAATCACCACCGCGGCCACCGTTTCCACGGTATCCACCAGAGCGACCGCCTCCGTTCCCACCACGGTATCCGCCGCTCGGACGTGCCCCACCGTAAAGACCAGAGTTTGTCGGAGCTTCAGCAAGCTCGATGCTTACACGACGAGTTCCAAACATTTCACCTTTAAGGTTCATGACGGCATCAGTATGAGCTGAGTCAACTTCAAGGAAAGCAAATTTTTCTTTGGTATCGATACGACCGATTTCGCGACCGTTGATTCCTGCAGATTGAGCAATGAATTTAAGAAGGTCACCAGAGTTCACTCCGTCCATTGTTCCTAAATTGATGAAAAATCTCTGCATACCTGAAGAAACGCGAACACCTCCTCTTTGAGCAGCAGTAGCTCCGCTAACGGCACGACCAGCAACGTCGATATCAACTGCTTTCTCGTAACGTTTAAGAGTGTTCTCAAACATAAATCCGTAGATACCTTTGATAAGGTCGTCTTTTTCAAGACCATCAAATTTAGCTTTGAAAGAATCGAAGTTTTTAGCTTCTTCTTCTTTGAAGTTTGCTACGTGATCATTGAAACGAACCATTGATTTCTCAAGGATTCTTTCACGAATTTCGGCAACCTTCGGAAGGTAAACACGTTGAATTTGAGCTTTAGTAAGACGCTCGATCTGACCAACACGAGATTGCTCAGAAGGCTCGATGATTGAAAGAGAAATTCCTTTAGAACCACCACGACCAGTACGACCAATACGGTGAACGTAAGACTCGTTATCTTGTGGAAGACCGAAATTGATAACGTGAGTAAGATTGTTAACATCAATCCCACGAGCAGCAACGTCAGTACAAACAAGAAGGTTGATTTTCTTTTCTTTGAATTATTTCATCGTCATGTCACGAGCGGCCTGATCCATATCTCCATGGAGAGCATCAGTCGGGTAACCACGGGCGTTCAATTCATCAGTAAGCTCTTTAGCTCCGATTTTTGTACGTGTGAAAATGATGGCATACATAGAATCAGAGAAATCCATATAACGACATAAAGCTTCGATTCCATTTTCACGGCGAACAACAACTGCTTGTTGATCAACTGAATCAGCAGTCAGAACTTTTTTAGTTACTTTCACGATAACTGGATTGTTAAATTCGCGCGCCACAAGGTTAGCGATTGGGCCCGGCATAGTGGCCGAGAACATCCAGATTTTCTTTTCAGGAACTTTGGCGATAATGTCTGTAACGTCATCGAAAAATCCCATATCGAGCATTTCATCAGCTTCATCTAAGATAACAAATTTTGTGTGTTCAAATTTAAGTACGCCACGCTCGATTAAATCAGTAACGCGTCCTGGAGTACCAACTACGATTTGTGGTTTTTTAGCTTTCAAATCTTTGATTTGAAGACCTGTCGAAGTACCACCGTAGACAGACATTGAGCGAACAGACTCAAAAGCTGAAAGTTTCTGGATCTCTTCGTGAATCTGGTTAGCAAGCTCACGCGTAGGAGCAAGAATTAACGCCTGAAGAGCTGGATTTTTAAGATCTAACTTTTCAAGAAGCGGAAGAACGAAAGCAGCAGTTTTACCTGAACCAGTTTGTGCCTGGCCGATAAAATCAATATCACCTTTGATTAGAGCAGGAATCGCTTGTTCCTGAATCTCAGAAGGGTTTTCGTAACCCATTTTGGTAATAGCTTTGAGTGAAGACTCTTTGAGTCCAAGGGTCAAAAAAGACATAGTTTCTCCTTTAGAGAAATAAACATAAATAGGATGCAAGTTTTGAATGAAATAAGAGACGGTATCAGGGGTCTCTAAAACCCTTGGGAACCACGTAGACCTTAAGACAGAAAAAGATCCGGGTGGAGAACAAAGGACAATCAAAATTTACGACTGGGGAGTATGTAACATAAACTTACAGCATATGTAAAGGGGTGCGTTATCTATACTCGAATATGTGACAAAATCGGTTAAATATTAAGCTGTTATAAGAAATGATTCGTGTCACATCTGAGAAAACTTATTGTAAAAAATGAGAAGCACCCTATTATTTTTCATATGCGTCTAATTGTTCTCAATTTGATTACGTTCATACTCGTTCTTACGTCACTGCATGTGGTGGCCTCTAGAGATGTCAGTTTTAGCGTCGATACAGATGATCAATTTTCATCAGCTCCTCTGTTAAATATGGATCCTATCAGAACACCAAGTTCGAAAAGGTCTATGGATTCAGAAATCATTTTCAATTCAACTCTTACAGCAGCAAATTTTCCCCCTGTCTCTGAGTATAATTTCGCTTCTTACCTCTCATATCTTCCAATCTATTCTCTCTATAGAGCAAAATCGTACTTCCTTTTGATTTAGACAGACTTGCCTTTAAATTCAAGTCGTTAGTTTAAAAAGGGTTTACCATGCAACTCGGCTTCCTAGATGTAGCTATTGTTATCGCATACATCATCTTCTTATTTGGAATCGCAATTTACGCGCGAAAATTTATGCGCAAGCAAACTGTTGCTGATGGCAACGATCGCAACGCAATTGAAAATCATTACCTCGCTGGGAAGAGTATTACTTTTCCAGAAGCGCTGCTTTCGATTATCGCTACAGAGTTTTCGGCCTTAGCTTTTCTCACTATTCCTACTTATGTTTATTTTGAAAATATGAGTTACCTCAGATTTGTGTTGGGAGCCTGTATCAGTCGCTCTCTGATCTCTATTTATTTTTTGCCTAAGGTTTATGGGAAAGGTCTCACAATCTTTGAAGCTCTGGCGCGAGGAATTCATAGTTATACGAGATTGACTAAAGATGCAGTATTGGGAAGAAAGACTTTTGCATTTTTCTACATAGCTGGAAAACTCATCGGTGTATCTATCAAGCTCCTAGGTGGAGCACTTCTGGTATCAGCTTTTTTTAACATTACCCCTTTCATGGCGATTATTTTTATTGCGATCATGACCTATCTCTACATTATGTTGGGTGGTCTTAAAGCTGTTGTAAGAACTGATATGCTTCAGGCCACGGTGTTTATCGTAGGGGGAATTCTCGCCCATTTTATGGTGGGGAAGATGAGTTCTTATTCATGGGGAGAACTGTTCTCGTATGGTGTGGCCAATGGAAAATTCAGTCTCTTTAGTGATAATGGTATTCTGACTTTCTTCTACGGCATTATCGCAGGGATTGTTTACGATGCTACTACTCACGGAGTAGATCAGGATTTAACTCAGAAGCTCTTTGGGGCCAAAAACATTGAAATCGCCAAAAAAGCACTGGCATGGTCGGCGGTGGGCTCACTAATAGTGAATCTTCTATTTTTAAGTTTAGGGGTTGTGCTTTGGTCTTATTACACCCGGCACGGTCAGATCCTTCCACCTCCGGAGAAAATCTTTTCAGATCTAATCGAGCATCACTTCCCTACTCCTTTTAAGGGTTTGATGGTCGCAAGTATTTTAGCTGCATCTATGTCAACTCTTGATTCATCCATCAATGCTATGAGTGCTGTGTTTTGGAATGATCTGATGAGTGTCAAACGTTCCAAGCTATTTAAAACTTTTATCAATCTGGATAATTTAATTATCACTCTGGCGATTGTGATCTTCTCGTACATGTTCTCTTTTATTCCAGGAGCTTTGAAGTTTGGCCAACACTTGTCCTATCTTTCTACCGGTCCTCTTCTGGCCTTCTTCCTCTGCAGGATGGTTCTGGAAAAATACATTAAGATCCGCTTTAATACTTCGCTTATTATCCTGAGTTTTTTTACCTGTTTTCTGGGAATGGCACTTAACCATTTTCGATTTGGATTTAATCCACAACTCACAATCCTCTGGGGTGTAGTCACTACCATTGTCTTCATGTGGATTTATTCAAAAGTAACAGATCTATTTATCGCACCAAAAGAAAGTGAGTTTCATATATGACTAGTAAACTAAAATTCCATAGTAAGACTGATGTCTTAATTAAATCCGGAAGACGTTTCAGGGATCAACTCAAACTCATGGCAAAACCAGAAATGGGCTTTGTTAAGGCCATCGTGATTATCACGCTTGCCGTTAGTTTTTTGAGTTTAGGCGTGCCCCTCGCAATCCAGACTATCGTTAACAGTATAGTTGTGCGTACTCT
The DNA here is from genome assembly GCA_002482685.1 of Bacteriovoracaceae bacterium UBA7695. Taxonomy (GTDB): domain Bacteria; phylum Bdellovibrionota; class Bacteriovoracia; order Bacteriovoracales; family Bacteriovoracaceae; genus Peredibacter. The sequence goes on from DLGL01000078.1 coordinate 87,761, forward strand.
TATGCAGCCACTGGTGATCATGTGTTGTATTTTGTTCTTTATCCTTTCTTGTAGCGGCATTCTGCAGGCGATTCAGACTTATACAGTCGAAATTTTACAACGAAGATTATTTGTCAGATATGGCCTAGTGATAAGTGAAAGACTGACTGCTTATCAGGATAAACATTTTAAAAGCTCTAACTCTCCAGATCTAATTAACCGCTATTTTGATGTGATGATCATGCAATCAAATATGGTCACCTTCTTCGTAAATGGATTTGGGTTCATTATTCAGTTTCTGATTGGCTTCTCATTGCTTATTTTCTATCACCCCTACTTCCTGGGTTTTGCAGCCTTCATGGGTCAGTTTCTGATCTTAACGTGGATGCTTTATGGCCCAGATGGTGTGAAAGCGGGCTCTCCCGAGGCAGATGGAAAATATAACCTTGTAAGCTGGATTGAAGAGTTGAGTCGAGTTCGTAATATCTTTACTTCAGATAATGGTAAAAACTTTTCAAACTACAAGATCAACCAT
>DLGL01000078.1:88291-93428 GCA_002482685.1 Bacteriovoracaceae bacterium UBA7695
TTATTTAACAAATGGCTGGAAGTCAGAAACAATTTGTTTTCTTATCAGTTCAAGCAACACATTGCTCTTCAGCTTTTCAGTGTAATCATGAACGTTCTACTCCTGGCCATCGGTGGTGTTCTGGTTCTTAAAGAGGAATTAAGTGCTGGTCAGCTGGTAGCAGCAGCTTTGGTTGTTAATGGAATAATTTCAAGTATTCCCAATCTCCAGAATTTCTTTTTCAGTGTGTACAACTATTCTACGTCTCTAGATATGATTGCCAGGTTTTATGATTATCCACTTGAAATCGAAAAAGAAGGAGCTCCAGCTCCTGCAAAGTATGATTTTAAGTTTGAGGAATTAACATTTGCTCCAAACTACAAGTTTAATTTCGGATTTAAGGAGAATAGTAAGAACCTTATCCTTGTGAAAAGTTTTTCCTCTGTTGAGCATTTCTATGACGCTTTGATGGGGTTTAGTGATCATACTGGTGGATCAGTAAAGTATGACGGAAAACTTCTGGAGGATCTCGATCTAGGTGAAATCAGAAACCATATTCAGATCATTGCGCACGATCAGTTTTTTGCAGGTACAGTGCTCGAGAACATCACTGGGATCAGTAGTAAGTCAAATTTTACTGCAACCGAAATCCATGACGTACTTGCCAAAGTAGGACTTCTGGAGAATATCCAGGCGCTCCCAATGAAAACAGAAACTGAAATCAGGCCTAATGGTTATCCATTTACGAAGTCTCAGCTTCTGGCCATTCAAGTGGCACGGGCCCTTTTACAGCAACCTAAAATTCTTTTAGTAACGCCTGATTATGAACAGATCTCAACCTATAAACGAAAGCTTGTTTATAAAGAATTATTGAGTAGTCAGAATCGATGGACACTTTTGTTTTTTACCCAACGCTATTACAAAGGTAGTTTTGATAACTATACCGTCTTTGAAAGGAGCTCTATGAGAGTTCTCAATGGTGAATCCGAACTTTTGAAGGAGATTGAAGCTTATGTATGAAAAAGAAAAGCTCAACTTCGAAAAAGAAAAGAACTCTGCTGATCAGCAGTTTGTTTATTCAGTAGTTCAAGATGAGTTCAATATCGTTTACGCTAAAACTCCAGACCAAATGTTGGAACTTCATGACTTGCCTGATGTCGCAAAGATGCTGACCCGTTTAGTGATCATATTCTTTTTAACAATGACTATTTTTTTCATTGCAATCCCATGGCAGCAGACTTCAAATGGATCAGGGAAAGTCATCGCTTACAATCCCCAAGACCGAGTTCAAAGTATCCATGCCACCGTGAGTGGTCGAGTTAAAAAATGGTATGCGAGAGAAGGGAGCTTTGTAAAAAAAGGTGATCCTATTCTGGAAATCACCGACATTGACCCGAATTATCTTGAAAGATTAAAGGTTCAAAGTCTGGCAGTTAAAAGCCAGTACGATGCCGCAATCGCAGTGGCCAGAACTGCCAAGTATGATTTTGAACGCCAGAAGGATCTTTTCGCAAAAGGTATTAGTTCAAGAAAAGATATGGAGCAAGCAACTATTGCATTTCGTAATGCTGAAGCAGCAGAAGCGCAGGCGCTTTCTGAATACACGACAGCACAATCAACTTTATCCCGTCAACAAAGTCAGCTTCTTCTGGCGCCAACAGATGGAACAATTGTTCGTCTTCAGGTCGGATCAAGCAACATCGTTGTCAGTCAGGGCCAGGTCGTAGCCGTATTCGTACCTAAGAGTGAAGAGCTTTCTGTTCAAATTTTCATAAAAGGTAACGATCTTCCTTTAGTGTATGAAGGAAGAAAAGTTCGTCTTCAATTTGAAGGATGGCCTGCAATTCAATTCTCTGGCTGGCCTTCAGTTGCTATTGGAACTTTTGGTGGAGTTGTAAAAGTTGTTGATCAAACGGCCACTCCTGAAGGTTTTTTCCGAGTCATTATAGTTCCAGGCAAGGATGAAAGATGGCCAGCATCGCGCTTTATCCGTCAGGGAACTCGTGTGAATGGTTGGATTCTCCTTAACAACGTGGCCATTGGATATGAATTATGGAGACAGTTTAACGGCTTCCCTCCAACTATGGATCGAGCACCAAACGATGGCTTAACCAATGCAACTACTGATGTGGCGGAGTAATAGATGAAGTATTTTATTTTACTTGTGTTTACTCTACCGGCCTATGCAGCACTCACTCCTGCTATCGTTAAAGACAGCGCTCTGAAGTATCATCCTTCTGTTCTGGCATCAATTGATCGATTAAGAGCAAACCAGGAAGCTGTGACTGGAGCTCATGGAAGGTTTGATGCAAAGATTGTATCGGATTATAAAAGACAAACAAAGCATGGTTGGAACCAAACCTATTCTCGCACTCAATTGGAAAAACCTCTGCGTGTGGCAAATTCTAAAGTTTACGCTGGTTCAGAGCAGGTTAGTAATCCCGATGGGATTATGTCCCCTTTTTTTAACACTGGTAACCCGGCCAGCCAGTATGGAAATTATTCCATCTTAGGAGCGAAGGTCTCACTATGGAAAAATCTTTTCTTAGACCCTGACCGAGCGGCCTTAAAGAATGCGAAGTACGATGCCACAATTGCAAAGGGTGATAAGCAACTCACCATTTGGGATATTGGAAGACTTGGGCAACTGGCTTATTGGGAGTGGGTTTCGGCCAGAAAAGTAGAGAACGCTTTTGCTGAACTGGTAAAGAATGGTGAAACTAGAAACGAATATCTCTCTACCCGCAGCAAGCGTGGAGATATTGCTCAGATCATTGTGACAGAAAATGAACAATACGTGGCCAGTCGTAAAGGCTCCCTTCAGGCTGCTAAAGAGCGAACACTACGTGCTGAATTCGCCCTTTCATTATTTTACCGAGATCAGGACGGGAACCCTATTATCCCTGCTCCTACTGAAAATTATGAAGATTATCCGGCCGATCTAAGCGTCTATCTTAAAGACCTGGATGTTAGTTCCGACATTGATGATTTGATTAAAAAGCGTCCGGATATGAATAATCTTGCTCTGAATGTAGAAAAAAATGAAGTTGACCTGGAACTTGCAAAGCAAGATTTGAAACCACAAATTGATGTGGCCGGTGAATACTTTCATAGGACAGAAGAGCATCCTCAAGGTCTTCCACGGGACTATCTGATGGTTTTGGCCCAGGTTAATATTCCCATCGAGAGAAATCTTGGAAATGGTAATATCGCGGCTACGAGGGCCAGAAAAATGGTTGCACAAAGAGAGCTTAGTTATGGTCAGCAGTCATATAAAGCTGAGGTCATGTCTCTGAGACAAGCTCTTAATCTTCAATTAGAGCAAGTGCTCCAATCTGAGATTGAATTCACTAAATCAAAAGAACTTGTAACTTCTGAGACATATAAATTCAAAACAGGCGGCGGAAATTTGTTTTTGGTTAATATCCGTGAGGAAGCTCAGGCCAGAGCAGAAGCTTCTTTTCATGAGGCCAGGCTATCATTTATGAATACTCTTCTTACCTATCAGGCATTGATCAGTACTAAAGAGTAATTAGTTTTAAAATAAGACAAAAAAAAGGGCGCCCAAAAGGCGCCCTTTTTTGAACAATTATTTGATGGTGTAAGCAATCCACATTCCCACAAACATAGAACGAGTAGAGAATGGAACATCATTAACGTAAGCCGATAAATACGGATAAAGGTTTAGTTTTGGAGTGATATCTTTTCCAACCCCAATGTAAGCATTTTGCCAGACATTATTAAACGCTGGTTGACGACCATTGATTGATTCCCAGTTTCTATTGTTTTCCAACATGTGCTCATAATAACCAATGATTTTAGTCGTATCATTAAGCGTGTAAGTAAAACTTGGAGCAGTATAAATTCGTAGCCGTGAATAATTCCAACGGTTCTCGTAGATCCAGGCCCGTGGAAAGATAGTAAAACCTAATTGCCACTTTGGATTGAAATCGTACGTAAATGAGTTAATGACTTCAACTTGAGTCGTGAGCCGTCCAAATCCATCATTTGGCTCCGGCGTTTTTCCATCGTCCTGAGAGTTTGTCTCACGGGTAAAATGAGAAGTTGGAAGTCGAAGGGCCGGACGCATCCACCAGTTAAATTTCTTATCTTCTGAAGAAAGAATCACTCCTGAAAAACCAATGAGGGCATCTTCTATAAGAACCGTACCACGCTCACCCTCACCCTGATCAGGAGCACTTCCTAGCCATGTAGAGAAACGAGGAAGAAAGTTAAACTTCATTTTCGCACCGAAGTTATAGGCGAAGTTAAACTGAGACCAAAGGTTCATGGGATAAGAGTCGCAGTTTTTACATGAACCAGAAAATTCCGGAGAGATTGATGCACGTCGACTGTCCCACTTTTTCAAAGGAGGCGATGTAACCACACCAAAATAGCCAATTGTTAGGCGTTCCGAAAATTTATCAAATGCAGATTTAGGAATCTCGGCAGTCGTAGTAGTCGCTGTAGATGTGGTCTTCTTAGGGGCCACAACTGGCGATTTTTTAGTTTTTTTTGTTTGCCCAAAAGCCGACGAAGTAAGAAGGGCGCCTAAGATCAATAACAAGAGAAAAGAACTTTTCATACTGGTGTAGCCTTCCTTACAATCATTAAAATGAATTAGCCTAAGATTCTAAGCAATACTTGCATGGAATACAAAGATATTCGATTGGTCTCATGGCCAATTTAAAATGACAACTCTTTTTTTGCGTGGTGCGATATTGGCACCAAGGGATACTAGATGAGCATTGAAAAACAACAAATCCTTACTTCTTTCTTCGCTTCACTCGAGAAATTAGAATCTGAAGACATGATGTCGATGGTGGAGAAGCATCTTAAGGATGATGACGTAGAAATATTCGTCCACCATATTGAAAATTTTTATGGGATTACTGATGATGAAGAATTGGGAATGCTGGCCCAGCTCATGGTGACTGGCTACCTTGCTGCCAAGCATGAAGAAAGTCTTAAATCTACAAAGCACTAATTAAAAATTAATTTGTTAAGTCGTATTGTACTTGGATCCAGAATCGTCTCATGGCAGCGATCTCCTGAATATAAAACCATAATGTTTCAAGTTGTGAGTGATCACTAGTTCTCCGGGCCAGAAGTCTGAAAAGATTAATCATTCCCTCCCCGACTACACCAAATTCAAAGA
>DLGL01000078.1:93471-111277 GCA_002482685.1 Bacteriovoracaceae bacterium UBA7695
ATCAAAGAGATCTTTTAATTCTTCAAGGAGAAAGTCTTCTCCTTCATTAAACTGAACACGGTTTGTTTCATTTTGAATATTCAGATCTAAACCAGCATTCTGAATAAGAGATTCCATAATTTGAAAATTCTTGAGTGCCAGTTGGTGATCCCCTACGGGTCCGAGTTTCACAGTTTCTTCACCTGAAGAAACTGACATGGTAAAAGATAATTGAAAACCGTTTTCTTTTTTTGTCAGCCACCAGCTAAAGCCAGGATCGGATAAATTGCAGACCATCTCTTCATTGATTGGGTATCTTCGGTTTGAAATCTGATCGTGGATAATCTCTGCCTGATGGTGATTCTCCAGCATAAAGAAGCGAAGTTTTTTCTCTAAGTTCTCAACTCCTCCCTCCAGAAGTCTCAGCGTTGGATAGTTCTCAGGATGCTCAAAAACCAGCTCATAGTCTTTTCGGATGTTTTGAGACACTAAAGTTCTGATCACAAAAAGAGATGATGATTTCTGAAGGTGATAGATAATGCCCGGCTCATTAGGTATTTCCTCGTAGGGATCTTTAACAGGAACAATTGCTGCTACGGGAGTCACACTGGCCTGTGGATAATTTTCATGCAGATGTTTAAAGGTCTCTGAGACCATGAATTCAATATCGTCCATGATTTCCCTCAAAGTAAGTGCATTAGTATCTGACAAATAATTATTATCACCATCGGTGCTGGATCGATGGGTAGGTCTTTAGGAAATAAATTTCTAATGGGTTTCTGCGGAATACTCGCAAACTCATGCAGGCTACGGGCCCAAGGCTGCTTCTGGCGAAGGTCAGGAATCCAGCTCAATATAACATCGGCAATCGTGATATAAATAATGATTTGAAAAACCCAATCAAGCATAAGCTAAATTGTGGGCCCATTGCCTGGAAAAGAAAAGAAAAATTTATTCGAACTTGTAGTTGGCCATGATACTGGCGAGAGCGAAAAGTAGAATGGAAACAAAATAAGCAGGCTTTCCAAATTTAGGAAACCTGCGAGCGATAAGTGCTCCACCGATTCCAATAATAAACCAGATCCCCATTTTTACCTGAATCCAGAGAGGCCAGCCACCAGTATGACCGATTCCAAGTCGGGCCATTAGCCCCATTCCTCCAACTAAAGTCAAAAGAGTGGCGATTCCAGTGAGTATTTTGATGTGTTTTACGTTGGTGCCATAAAAACTAATCGAAAGTCCCGTTAAGAGAACCATAATAGAAAGCAAATGGATGATTTTGTAATTTTCGTAAGTGATCATAATTTTTCCTTTAGAGGGCCTTGAGAACTTCTTTTAACAGATTCCAGAATGTTTCCACCGTTGGAACCAGCACTCTTTCCTGAGGAGAATGGGCCCCCATAATAGTTGGACCAAAAGAAACTGCATCTATAGGGCCTATTTTGTCTCTTAAAATACCGCACTCGAGCCCGGCATGAATAGCAGTTACTTTGGCCGTTTTATGGAAAAGTTCCTGGTACTTGCTGGCAACGAGATCAAGAAGCTTATTCTCTCTGACTGGCTTCCAGCTTGGGTACTCCCCACTTTTGGTAAAATCCATCCCAAAACCCCGGGCCAGAGAAGTCACCTGATTTTCAAGACCCACACATTCGCCCCGGTCAAAGAAGCGTAGAGAACTCTCTAGATAAAATTGACCGCGAACCAACAGTGTAATTGCCAGGTTATTACTTAAAGCGACAAGCTCTTTATTACTGGCCAGATCATAGGCATGGGCCCCATGAGGAAAGGCCATGAGAAAACTTAATAAGTTTGCCTGATCTTCTCTGGAAACCACTTCATTAAAAGCCGATTCCTGGATCTCTACTTTTCCAAAAAAGCCCTGATCCCCTTGAGGCATGAATGATTTCCACCTCGCCAGAACTGTCTCAAGTGCAGCTTCGGCAAGTTTAGGATCCAGGATATTTATCAGGGAAAAACAGTCTCTCGGAATAATATTGTGAGCTTTCCCGCCTCTCCACTCATTAACTTCAAATGAGCCTTCAGGCAGAGCATTCATCCAGTCCATCAGGAATTTAATAGCATTCCCTCGCTGCTCATGAATATCTACACCTGAGTGTCCACCCAGGAACCCACCAACTAAAAGTTTAACTCCGGCATTTTTAATTCTGGCCGGAATCATAGTAATTGATTTTTTAAACTCATAATCAATTCCACCGGCACAGCCAATGTAGAGACTTCCCCACTCTTCTGTATCGAGATTGATCATTTTTTTACCCTTCAAAAGAGAAGCGTCTACACCCCAGGCCCCCTTTAGGCCGGTCTCTTCATCCATAGTAAAAAGTAACTCTAAAGCAGGATGGGAAATGTCTGATTTATGCATTAATGCCAGGGCCGCAGCACATCCAATTCCATTGTCAGCACCAAGTGTTGTACGGTCCGCTTTTATCCAGTCACCCTCTCTGAATGTAACGATGGGATCTTTATTAAAATCAATTTTTCGGTCAGGAGTTGCATCAGTCACCATATCCATATGGTTTTGAATAATCACGGTTTCATGATTTTCATATCCACTAGAGGCCGGGACATAAACGATCACATTCCCCACTTCATCCGTATGTGTTGCGTGCCCAAGTGAGGCCGCCTCTTTTAAAATATAGTCTCTAAATTTGTCCTCTTTTCGGGAAGGTCTTGGGATCTGATTGATGGCGTGGAAATAGCCCCAGACGACTTTTGGTTCAGGGGGGAAATGATCAGGAATATTCATAAGTTACCTCATACAGGCCATGGAATTTTTTCAAGGTTTTACCCTTCTATGGAAAGAATGTCAGTACTCCTTATTGACAGGATGCCCAAAGGCTTTCTATAAGGAGGCATATATTGTGAATTTATAAATGGAGGTTTCAATGAAACTTAAGGTCGCTTTTATCGCTTTAATGATGACTCTCGCCTCTTCGTCATTTGCTCAGTTTTTTGCTGCCAATCCAAACGTGATTGTTCTTCCAGGACAAGTAAGTGCTCAAGTTTTTAACCCATACCTTCGTCCTATAATCTGTAACGGCCAGGTTTTTGGTCAAACTGCATTTGGACAAGTTTATAGCGCATTTTTTGCTGAACAATTTATGCCAGCAGGAACTTACAGACAGGCCTTCGTGCTAGCAAATGGATTTAATCCATTCGTAACTGGCTGGGCGAATATTCACTGCCGATTCACATTCTAATAAAAAAAGCCCCTCTTAAGAGGGGCTTTTTTTTGCTTAATTTAAACCTTTATCCAGAACCACATCGTCCGCTGTCCCATTATAAAAATACACAAAATGGTATCCTAAATCGGCCAGGTCTTGAGCTGCTTTACCAGGAGCATCATCGCCTTTTTGCAGGCTATATAACAGAACGTTCTGAGCTTTATTTGGGTACTGCGCCCCGAACTCATTTTTAAAGTTCGAGCTGTAGTTAATATGTATTACATTTTCAAATTTTACCGGAGTACGGTCCGCTGGTAAAAGATCCACAAAAACGAAGTTAAGTCTGTCTTCGAGACGTTGTTTGAACATTTCGCGAGGAATTTCGTATTTCATTGATTGACCCTTGTCCTTAGGACATGATTGACTGTTATTGACCCTTAAAAGATACTTCGAAATATCAAAAATGTTGAGATAAAAATGCCTGAAAATATCAATCTCGTGCCCGTAACTTCCTATTTAAACTGGGATGAATACTTCATGCTTCAGGCCATGATGGCCTCTTTTAAGAGTAAAGACCCCAATACTAAAGTTGGCTGCGTTTTCGTTGACGGGAATAATCATCAATTATCCATGGGCTACAATGGCCAGATTGCCGGAATCGATGAATCTAAGATCCCCTGGGGAAACAATAAAACTGTTCCTTTGGATCAACAAAAATATGCCTACGTAGTTCATTCAGAGGCCAACGCCATTCTTCATGCAAAAGCTCCTTTGGAAAATTCCCGATGCTACGTAACCCTCTTTCCCTGTCACGAGTGCGCAAAGATGCTGGCAACTGTAAAAATTAAAGAAATTGTTTATCTAACAGATAAATATAACGGCACAGTTGAGAATCTTATTGCGAAGAGAATTTTTGAGATGTCGAATATCCAGTACCGGGAACTAAATCTTCGTCCGGATCTTTTCTCAGATATGGCAAACTATTTTCAGTCGATGAAATAAAGATCAGACCCAATCACCTTCATTTCATTCATTCCTAAGAAATTTTTCAGGTAATTCATCGACTCAGTGTTAAAGAACTGAACATGTGTGCTGTCACGCTTATAAAACCAATGATCAAACTGCTCTTTAGTTTCAGGTCTAAATTTTGTTTTAATGAACAATTTTCCGTCAGGATTTAACAGCCGGGCCAGCAGCCTCATCTCCTGACGAGGGCCTCTTAAATGCTCAATGACTTCAGATAGAATAATAAAGTCATATTTTTTATCCCAGATAAGTTCATCTTTAAAAAAATACGCATCATAGGAATCCATCTGGAACTGAGATTCTTTTAAATGATCAGCAAGGATAGTCGTTCTTCCACAACCAAAATCCAGACCTGATGACAGAGGATTCAAATGAAGTTGAATGGCCAGAGAGATTGTCTGAAGATAATGAACATAGCCGGGGTCAGCCTCGTTATTTTCATGGGCTTCATAGCGAGCTTTTTCAGCTTCAAAAGAAATGAGATTTTCACGGGGAACAAAGACTAACTGGCAAGAAGAACAGAGTACATAAACCCGGGCCTTATCCGCCGAATACGGAAGAGTTTCTGAATTCAGACAGAGCGGACAATTAGTCACGGCTCTCATCAGTTGCCTTGATCCAGGCAGTAACTGAAAGTTTCAATGCCTGATCAACCGGGATATTCACTTTACGGATTTTATTCTTTGGAACAATAAGAGTCACTCCACCCAGCATGTAACTAAAGGGCACATAAACCGTAACCTTATCTTCTCCGGGTAATTCATCCAGCTCTTCACGGGTCACAAGTCCCAACGTTTCCACACCAAGTTGTTCCAGGTTAACCAGAACAACGTTTTGTGGTCGATTTTTACTTTGGCTACCACCTGGAATAAGGGCCATAAGATCTTTTAAAGGATTATAGATGACCTTAATTAAGGGAACCTTTTCTAAAAGTTGAGAAAACCAGGCGAAAAAGCGACCTGTGATGAAATTGCTGACCAGAAGTCCTACCAGAAAGATAAAGACGACCGTCACAACAATTCCCAGCCCTGGAAAATAGAGTTTTTGCCCAAGAATCATCTCGAGGCCCGAACCGAAGAGGGACTCGATGTTTAAGCTCGCCCAGATGAGAAGGTAAAACGTTAGGGTGATCGGGAGAACGACAATCAGACCTTTAAAAAAGATTTGGTTCAAATGCTTCATGAAAGCCACATTTTCCTGTTTAGTTTTTCGACGAGGAACGATATTCTGTATGAAATTCAATTCCAGAATACCATAGGCCATTCAGATGAGCAAAATAGCTCCGGTCACAACCAAGAACCACATTCGGGCCTCATTTCGAGACGCCACTTATACAAGTCTCAATATCGGTATGGCCGAAAGTTATTTTTGCGCCTTCATGCTGGCCTTGGGAATTTCTGAAGTCATCTCTGGTCTTGGAACGGTCATTCCTCAGTTCATCGGCGTTCTTTTCCAGATGTTCTCAATCCGCACTTTTTTTAGAAGATACTCCCTTAAAAATCGCCTTTTACTTTTTTTGGCCGTCCAGGCCCTCTCAATGATCCCCCTGATCTTTATTGGATGGTTAAAAATCAATTCGGCCCTACTGGTTATTTCCGTTCTTGGCATCTATTGGGCAAGTTTACTTTCACTAAACCCTCCTTGGAATCGCCTGATAGGCCACACGGTTCCCTTAATGTTCCGGTTAAAGTTTTTTTCTATCCGTAGTCAATTCGCTCAGACATCTGTCTTTATCGGTATGATAACAAGTGGGATTCTTCTTTATTGGGCCAAAGATAAAGGTTATGAGCTTCAGGTTTTTGTTGGAATTTTTGTTGTGGGCTTCATTTTAAAGTGTTTTTCTTTTTATGAGATAAAAACTAATCATAATGACTATGATCTGGCGCCTGGAACAGAGCACAGGGTCCGCTTTCGCGATTTTTTAAAGAACATACGGCATACAGATCAGGGCAAGTTGATCCTCTTCTTATTCTTTTTTTACATTACCGTGCATTTTTCCGCCCCTTATTTCAATCCGTACATGCTCGGGAAGCTTAAATTTAACTATCTAGAGTATATGGTCATCACCTCCATCGCTTATTTCGGAAGGGTCTTTGCTTTTAAGATCCTTCAAAAGAAGGCAAAGAGTCGTCATATCAACAAACTTCTGATCCTATCAACGATGGGAGTGGCCACAAGCCCACTTTGGTGGGCCTTAACAGAAAATTACTGGCTCATTATCCTGATTGAGTTCTTATCCGGATGTTATTGGGCAGCTTTTGAGCTCTCAACCATCCTTTTGTACTATCAAAAAATTGACGATCGTGAGCGGACTAGCATTATTACCTACATTACGGTCCTCAATACTACCGGCATGGTCATCGGATCGAGCCTCGGCGCCCTTTTTATGAGATACCTTCCGGCCGAATGGAATCAGTACCTGGTGTTGTTTGCGGCTTCAACTTGTTTAAGAATTGTGGTTATTGCATTCGCTCCACATGTGAATTTTCGTGGAAGAATTCCGAAGCTTTTTGCGATCAATAGAACCCATGGTGTGGTCCCATCTTTTGGTTCAATCGCGAGACAATTTTTGAAGGATGATAAGAAGCCGAGAGATGAAGACAAAAAGTAGATTTTCGAGGGGAAAACAGGTTTTTAGACAAAAAAAAAGCTCCCGTGAAGGAGCTTTTTTTTTCGCTAGATTACTTCTTTTTAGAAGCTTTCTTAGTAGCTTTTTTTGCAACTTTCTTAGTTGCTTTCTTAGTTGCTTTCTTTGCTACTTTTTTAGTAGCTTTTTTTGCTGCTTTCTTAGCCATGATTTCCTCCCAGGAAATAGTTGGTACAAGTAATTGACCTTTCTTATTTAAAGCTTAAACACAAATTCGATCTAACGCAAATAAAAAATACATATTTTATTTTTTTTTTTTGATGGGCGGTTTGAGGAGTTTTTTTTGAAGACCCTCATCCACACATCTTTGAAAAACAAAAAGTGTATGAATGAGGATCGGTTAGATCAGAAAAGATATTTAGGAAAAAATGAAATCGAGCTCATCATTTTTGATATCAACGATGATTTTGCCTCCACCTTCAAGCTTTCCAAAAAGAATTTCATGGGCCAATGGCTTCTTGATTTTATCATTTATGAGACGAGAAAGTGGTCTTGCACCTAGCTTATCATCATACCCGTTCTTGCTGATCCAGGCCTTGGTAGCTTCGGTCACTTCGAGCTCAACTTTTTTATCGATCAGCTGATTTTCAAGCTCCATAAGGAACTTATTGACCACCATTTCGATGTTTTTAGATCCCAATTTGTTAAAATTGATGATCGCATCGAGCCTATTTCGGAACTCAGGGGTGAAATAATTCTTAACGGCGGCATCCCTTTTAGTGGAATTTATTTCCCCTCCACGACTTCCGGACAGGCCAATTGAGCCCGCTTCCATCTCTTTTGCGCCTGCATTTGAGGTCATAATGAGGATTACATTTCTAAAATCGGATGAACGTCCGTTTGAATCCGCCAAAGATCCATGGTCCATGACCTGCAAAAGGATGTTGAAAACATCGGGATGGGCCTTCTCGATCTCATCAAGGAGAAGAACCGAGTAGGGACTTTTGTGTATTGAGTCTGTCAAAATTCCGCCTTGATCGAACCCAACATATCCGGGAGGAGCTCCGATCAATTTGGAGACAGTATGTTTCTCCATGTACTCTGACATATCGATTCGGATGAAGTTGATGCCCATGGTATGGGCCAATTGTTTGGCCAGCTCTGTTTTACCAACCCCGGTTGGGCCGGTGAACAGGAAGCTTGCTATGGGTTTGTCTGCATGGCCCAGGCCTGAGCGAGAAAGGATCAGGGCATTGGCAACCTTATCAACAGCATCGTCCTGACCATAGATCATTAATTTAAGATCCCGGTCCAGATAGCGTAGCTTCTCTTTTTCATTTACCGAGATGGACTTTTGAGGAATGCGGGCAATTTTGGAAATAATATGCTCAATATCTTCCATCGTGACTTCTGTCCCCTGCACACTATTGGGTTTTAGTCGCATGTATGAGCCCACCTCATCAATCACATCAATGGCCTTATCTGGTAACCGGCGGTCCGTGACATGCTTATGGGCCAGCTCAACTGCGGCGCGGATGATATTTTCAGGATATTTAACCTGGTGATGGTCTTCAAACTTAGATTTAAGGCCCGAAAGGATAAGAACAGCGTCCTCAACAGTTGGTTCAAGAACGTCAACTTTTTGAAAACGACGGTTCAGGGCCTGGTCTTTCTCAAAATATTTACGGTATTCATCAAAAGTAGTGGATCCCATACACCGGATGGCACCTTTTGATAAGGCAGGCTTAAGCAGGTTTGAAGCATCTAAACTTCCTCCGGAAGTAGCACCGGCACCGATGATAGTATGAATTTCATCGATAAAGAGGATGGATCCCCCATCTTCATTAATTTTTTCCAGGGCCTGTAGCACTAACTTCAATCGCTCTTCAAAATCTCCACGGAATTTTGTCCCGGCAAGAAGTGAGGCCATATCCAGACTATAAACAGTGGTTTTGGCCAGAAGACTTGGCACTTTGTTTTCAACTATGGCCTTAGCAAGTCCTTCAGCGATGGCGGTCTTACCTACTCCGGAGTCCCCCACCAGAATGGGGTTATTTTTTCTGCGGCGGCAGAGGATCTGAATAATTCGCTGGATTTCATCTTCACGACCAATGATGGGATCAATCTTACCAAGTTTGGCCTGCTCATTGAGGTTGACGGTGTATTCGGCGAGGGCCTTCTCAAATTTCTCTTCTTTCCGGAAGGTTTCCTGAGTTGGCTCTCCATTTAATTCTTCGTCTGTGCGGTTAACAGGCTTATCTACTGAGTGGGAGATTTTTTCCACCACATCAATCCGGGTCACCCCTTGCTGCTCCAAAAAGTAAGTGGCATGGGATTCCTTCTCGCTGAACATAGCAACCAGGATATTTATAGCATTGATAGATTTCTTTCCAGAACTTTGGATGTGAATAGCGGCCCTTTGAATGACCCTCTGAAGACTGAGCGAAATTTCCGGTTGATAAAAAATCCCGTTCTCACGCGCAATTTCACGCAACTGATCATTCCCAAATTGCTTTCTATTTAGATCCTGGATTTCTTCTTCACTCAGGAGCGAGAAATTTGAATCTTCATTTAAAAACTTCGTAAGTTCTGTTTTAAGTTCAGGAAGACTGGCCCCACAATCACTTAAAACTTCAGAAACGGTCTCATCTTCCATCATGGCCAGAAGAACGTTCTCCAGAGTTAAAAACTCGTGGCGCTTTTCATTAGCTCGTTTAATTGCTTTGTTTAAAATTTGTTCTAACTTTTGGCTTATCATTGGTGACCTCGCATTCTTCTATTATACAGAAGTTGGGTTCAAAATGAAAAAAGGCAAGGTTAAGTAAGAAGATTGTTGAGATTATTCTGATTCAGTCGGCTCAGTACTACACCGTAATGGGTGACCATTATCCCGGGCAAATTTCATGACTTTAGCCACTTTAGATTCAGCTACTTCAAAGGTGTACACACCGCAAACACCAAAACCACGCTGATGAACAGCAAGCATGATGTCCTGCGCATCCTGGTAGGATTTACTAAAATATTTTTGTAGAACTAAGATGACAAATTCCATAGTTGTATAGTCATCATTATGCATAAGAACCTTATACATACGCGGGGGCTGTAGCTTCTGCTTGGTAGCGGTGCCAGATTGTTCTTCTCTATCAGTTTCTGCAGACATAATATTAAGAAGAATGCATCAATTCAGAATGAAAGGCAATACTCGCAATGGATTCAACCCCCTTCAAAAACCGACTGCAAAAAAATTACAAAAAGCTCAAAACATACCTGCAAAAAAACGGAATAGAAGCCTATAGAATTTATAATAAAGACATTCCTGAATATCCATACCAGATCGATTTGTATGGGACCGATGCCGTCATCTATGAGCAAGGCAAAAGATTAACTGAAGAAGATGAGCCCATCCGGATTCAACATCAAAAGGATATTGAAGTCGCTATTGCAGAAGTCTTTAATATTCATCCTGACCGTCAGCATTTCAAAATCCGTCAGAAACAAAAGGGGAATGAACAGTACAAACCTCTTGCCCCTGGTTCTGATGAATATTATGTAGTCACTGAAGGGCCTTTTAAATTCTGGGTGAATCTGGAAAGATACCTGGACACAGGTTTATTTCTGGATCATCGTCCTCTAAGACAGTTTTTACTCAATAACTGTGAGGGTAAAAAAGTCCTCAACCTCTTCTCTTATACATGCTCACTTAGTGTTGCGGCCGCCAAGGGCGGTGCCACCGTGGCCTCAATTGACATGTCCCGCACATATCTTGATTGGGGCATGCAAAATTTCGTGCTTAACGATCTGGATCCGGATCAACATAAATTTGTTCAGGCGGATGTTTTAAAAGAACTGGTCATCATGATTGAGGCGGGAGTGAAATTTGATACTATCCTCCTGGATCCTCCTAGTTTTTCAAACTCTAAAAGAATGGAAGATGATCTGGATATCGAACGGGATCATCCCATCCTTATCCGCGACTGTATGAAACTCCTCAAAGATGACGGAACTTTGTACTTCTCTACCAATAAAAGAAAATTTGAACTTCACCGAATTGTAGCTTCTCAGTATGAATGTAAAGAAATCTCACAGTGGACCATCCCTCAGGATTTTCACCAGTCTTATATCCATCAAGCCTTCACTTTAAAGAAGAAAGCACCACACACATAAGAAGGACTTATAACTATTATTAATTACTCTTATAACAAAGTCTTACCTCAATCTCTTTCGCGTCACCATAACTAACTGTAACCATAGACATAACTCGCTGCCGGAGTAATAAGTAACCGTTTTTTGGCCAGTATTGACCAATTGACCCAAGGGTTGATAGAACCCCGTAACAGTAGTTCTAACTAGGGGAAAAAATGAAAAAACTAATAGTATCTCTCTCGCTTCTCGTTTTAGCTGGAAATGTTATGGCCAGTGATCTGGTAGTAAAGACAGTCGAGAATAAGCTTCCTGTAGAATACAAGCTCAATGAAAATGGAGTAGCTCAAAATGAACCAAAATATAATGTCGGTGAGATTATCGCTACCGCCAGCAGCGTCGTTGCACTAGGTGAGCAGGTTTACACTCTTTTACAAAGAGGAAAACCAAATATCACAACTGATTTCGCTCCGATTTCAATTGTTCCAAAAGATCCCATTTCTAAAATGCCAGTAGAACTATTTGATATGGACGATTGCTCTCGCCCGGTAAAAAAATCGTATACGACTACAATGTCCACGGCCGGTGTTCAGGTTGTGAAGTTTCAGTACATCGTGAGCTTTGTATATAACTGCTCAGTTGATGGTGTCGGAAAATATATTCAAGCAGCTTTCATTCAGCCGGGTACTGTAAATGTTGGCTACGGTTGGGATGTAGATGCTACGATGAAACTTTCTGGAATGATGAATCACGGTAAAAGAGCTGATCCAGTGGTAGGTGCCCTTTTAACTATTAAATACTCAATCAAATCTTGGAGAACCGCTCTTGAAAAGAATGAAACTTTTCACATCACAGGTGCTGGTTTGATCGAGAAATACTAATAAGCTTCTAAAATCATTATAAAAAATAAGGTCTGGGGAGATATCTCTCCAGGCTTTTTTTTCGTCAATTTCTTAGACACCCCCGGTTATTCGTACACTAAGACTCCCCTCATATGGCATCCCAGGCGATAATCGGAGTATGAAAACCACTATCATTTTAGCTTTCCTCTTAGTTTCAACTCTTTCTCACGCAGCGAAGTTTGAGTGCGAAGTCCCTTACACTGAGACCAAGGTAAATTTAAAAAAATTCAAATCCACTCTTATATCCAAAAGTGAAGAATCCACAATCATGCTTAAAGTAAGAGCGAGAGATGTAGATCAGGCAAGAACCAAGGCGATTGATAAGTGTGTGAAAGAGGCAGTAATACTTACCGTCTCAGCTGGCGACAACATAGCGACGAGAACCTTTAAAGGGTGTGATTTACCGAAAAATATCCGCACTCAGGACAAGGGCGAAATAACTTGTCGGGAGATTTAGTGCACGCAAGATGGAATAGCTTTATGAACATTCGTTTCTTGCTCAATTCCTTCCACCATTTGGGGCATAGACCTGACACTTGGCCAGAGCTTTGATGTCTCTTAATCATGAATCCTATAGGTTAAGAGGTCAACACTGACCAATACTTAAACAGTGGTTTGTTAATAATTCAGGCCTTCTCATGGACCCCTCAATTTCAGAGATAATGACGAAAATCAAAGGAAAATTTATGAAATCAGTTATAGTGCTTTCACTTTTTTTAATATCTTCTGTCGCATTCGCAGCTAAGTTTGATTGTGTAGCACCTTTTAAAGTTTCCTTTACACAAACCTCTTTAAAAGATGGAAAATACCTCAAAGAGATTATAGCAGAAGATGAGACGAGCTACTTTTTGAAAGTCCGTGCTGATTCTAAAGAACTCGCCCGATTAAAAGTTATCCGAGAATGTAGAAAAATTTCATTCGAGGAAACCTCTGCTGCAGGTTCTTTGTTTTTTCACCACTCAGAGGGCTGCAATCTTTCTAAGAATGTCATAATCGAAGACAATGGTGAAATTATCTGTACTGAAATCAAAAAATAGATAAAAAAAAGGGCCCGCATAAAGCGGGCCCCATGTATCAAACTAATTCTTGAGAATTAAACTTTGAAACCTTTAAGCTTGTCTGCAAGCGTAGACGGTTGAGCCGTTTCTGCTTTGTAGTTAGACTTAAATTCGCCAGTAGCTACAGCTTTCATAGAAAGTGCAATCTTCTTAGCTGTTTTGTCGATAGAGATAACGATCGCCTTAACTTTGTCACCTTTAGCAACTTTGTCAGACGGCTTCTCTACGCGCTCTTCAGAGATTTCAGAGATATGAACCAGACCTTCAATTCCAGTTTCAAGTTCTACGAAAACACCGAATTCAGTAATACGAACTGCTTCACCTTCGATAGGTGAACCAACTGGCATACGGTCTTCGATTCTCTTCCAAGGATCTTCCTCAAGCTGTTTAAGGCCTAAGCAGAACTTTTGGTTTTCTTTATCAACTGTAACAACTACAGCTTTGATTTTTTGGCCGACTTTGTACTCTTCAGTCAGAGTTACAGCTTTCTTAGTCCAAGAAATATCTGAAACGTGAATGAGGGCATCAACTTCTTCGCCAAGGTCAATGAATAGACCGAAATCTACGATAGCTTTAACTGTTCCTTCAACCATTTTACCTGGGTTGAATTTAGCAGCTAAATCATCCCAAGGATTTGGCATAAGTTGTTTAAGACCAAGAGAGATTCTCTTGTTCTCAACATCAACTTCAAGAACAACGGCTTCGATTTTATCGCCTACGTTGTAAGTTTTGTTAGCAGCTTTTTTGTTAGTCCAGCTCATTTCTGAAACGTGGATCAAGCCTTCGATACCGTCTGAAAGCTCAACGAAGATACCGTAGTCTTTAACAGATACGATTTCTCCAGAAACTTTTGAACCAGGCATGTATTTATCTTTAGCAGATTCCCAAGGGTTAGCTTGAACTTGCTTAAGACCCAGAGATACGCGCTCTTTAGCAGCATCGTATTTAAGGATTTTAACATCAACTTCATCACCAACACCAAGAAGGTTAGAAGGATGCTTAACACGGCCCCAAGACATATCTGTAATGTGAAGAAGTCCATCAACACCACCGAGATCGATAAATGCACCGTAATCAGTAATGTTTTTAACAATACCTTTAACGATCATACCTTCTTGGATCTGAGTCAATGTATCGTCACGCATGCGTCCGCGCTCTTCAGCAAGGATTGCACGACGTGAAAGAACAATGTTCCCACGTTTCTTGTTGAATTTAATAACTTTGAATTCCATTGTTTTACCAATGTACTTATCAAGGTTCTTAACTGGACGGATGTCAATTTGCGATCCTGGAAGGAAAGCTTTAACACCGATATCAACAGAAAGACCGCCTTTAACTTTAGCGATAACAGTTCCTTCAACAGGTTCACCTTTTTCGCAAGCTTCAGAGATCTTATCCCAAGCCTTAAGAATTTCTGCTTTGTCTTTAGAGAGAACAAGGTTCCCCATTTGAGACTCAAGCTTCTCAAGATAAACTTGGATTTCTTCGCCGACTTTGATTTTCATCGTGCCGTCATAGTTACGGAATTCACGAGCGAGTACTAGACCCTCTTGTTTGTATCCGATATCTACAGTTACGAATTCGTCATTCATAGCAACTACGATCCCCATGAATACTTCGCCTTCAGCGAAATTCTTGGCAGATGCAGAGTTGATCATGTCTCCGAATTCAGTTTTAGGTTTCGTTTCTTCAACGTCTCCTAGTTCAAAATCAAATCCTTTAACCCAAGATGGGATAACGAATTTGTTTGCAGCAGGTGCTGCGGTCGCGGTTTTTGTGGTGGCCATAATATAGCCCCCCTTTTACTAAACATTAATTCTTCTACTGAAGAGCGGAAAATATAAGCTATGAGACGAGAAAATGCAAAGAGTTACGCGAGTTTCTTCTTCTTCTGAGTGTATCGTAGACGCTGCGAGTAAAGCTTTTCATAATGAGCGTAGAGCTCTTCGGCGTACCGCTCGAAGTGATGTTGCTCCTGAAGTTCGAGCTCAACCCCACTGAGTTCATCTAAGTAGCTGTGATAATTAGTGAGAATCCGGCTCAGTTTATCCTTAAGCTCGCGGCCATCATCCGGATGGTACGTCTCTCCAAACTTCCCCTGCTTTACTACATGCTGACGGGTGGATGTCCGAGGTAGAAGGACGGGAGTTTGGGTCACTAAAGCATACAGGTCCAGGTCTGAAAAAAGTTCCTTGGTAGGCAGGCCTACAAAGACATCACAGTCCTGAAAACTTGTGCTGGAAAGGGGTCTCGTTTCAAAGCTTATGCTCATTTCAAGATGCCTCTCAAGGATCATACGCTTGATAGAATCATACAGAGGGTGATCATACCAGGAGATGTCTGTCAGGAAAGTGAAGATGAGTTGCTGATGAAATCCTTTACTCTCTAGTTGGTAGAGCAGTGGCGGAATGGCATCGACAAATAATCTAAGTGTACTAAGATCATCCTCATTTCTGGGAACAAAGGTCATGATCTTTTTTTTAGTTTCCGGATGAAGAGCACGATTGATCTTCGAAGGAAAATCAATACCGGCACCTGTTACATGAATTTTTCTACGGCTTACGGGAAATGATTCCACAGCGAGTTCTCTGATATTAGGAGAAAATGTGAAGATGGAGTCTGTCCGTGAAACGAACCACTTGTCAAAAAAAGAGCTCTTCTTCCAGGCGATGCTTTCATTGAAAGTAAAAACCATTGGAATTTGTGGCAATCCTTTGAGGATCATTCCCAAAGGCATAAGGGATTCATAATTATAAGAGTGTATGAGATCAATCTGTTGCTTCTGAAGAATCAGCTGAATCTGAAAATAAAAGTTGGCCTTACTTCTCCATTTAGAAAGATCAGTTGGGAAATAGACTCGTGGGATAACTTCCCTTTCCGCTTCTTTATCAACCAGCGATCCTTCGTGGCATAGAATGAAGGCGGATCCCCCAATGTTTCTGAAATAGCTGGCATCAGCAATACACCGGCGTTCAATTGTACTCCAGCCCTCTGACAGGCAAACATAGAGAACAGAGAGGTCGGATAAACGGAGCTTTTCCCTCATTTACCATCCACTATGTCGGCGGTGACAGATCCTATTTTTATTTTGGCCTGAGCTTTAAGAAGTCTGCGCTCCTTATCGTCACTAAACCATAAGTAGATATCACCGCTTTTGAGAGTTTCGCCGGTATACTGTGTCGTTGCGTGAACTCTGATAGCTTTCACATCTTTTTTATCTTCGGTATCAATTTCTTCTCTGCCTTCAACCTGAGCTTTAAGAATAAGGATTTTAGCCTTGTTAATGAGCGGGATTTCGTAAACGTCCCCATTCTTAAGTGGAAGACCCTGGAAGAAGAAAAGCACAGAGAACGGGTCAATACTGTAATAAGGAATAAAGTTCTTTTTCTCTTTGTTTTTTACAGTCCCATCAGATTTTTTCTGTTTATAAAACCAGAAGGTTTTTAACTGATCCCGGTCATGTAATTGGAGGTCATCAACATCTTGCTTACTCTCGCGCTGGATAAGAGAGTAACGGATAGAAAGAAACTCATCAGTTGTGACGTAAGTGTCAACCGTATCATCCAGTTCATAAATATTGCTGTAGAAGGGAGCAGACTTAAATCTTGAATGAAGGTGCCAGACTTCTTTCCCGTTAATCAATTTTTTTCCAAGGTTAGTAACCATAATTTTACCAACGGTCATGCCCAAGTAGTGAATATCGAGATATATTTTTTCGTTTATAGTGTGGCTAGAATTGTAGAGTTTCCAAACTTTTTCTGCCTTGTCATTTATCTGTCGTAAATTGTCCGGGTATCCTTCTGGAAACTTACGTGAGGGAGCTTCTTTGATGACAACCGGTGCAGGTTTCGGTTTCGTTTTTATTGTAACTTTGGGAGATTTTACCGGTGTTGATTTTACCGAAGGTGATGCAGGAGTTTCAATTTTTTCGACTTCAAATTTCTCAAGTAGCTTCACTGGTGCTGTGACTTGAACTTCCAGATCAGTTTTAGGTGGCGTCTCGAAAGATTCCTGAAAGGCCTTGTCTTTCTTTTTAGAAGAGCAGCCACTTAAAATAAGGATCGCCACCAGCCAAATTTTCACGCTCGTCCTTTCTCAGATAACTATTTAATAAGATTGTAGTTTATTGGGCAATAGAATCAAGGTGGAGAACTTTGCTGAGCTCTTTAACCAGCTCTTTTTCCCCACTGATAAACTCAACTTTCACCTTCGTGAAAAGAATCCGGGAATCCAGAGAAACGCGTTTCATTTTTACCATATCCTTCTCGCTACAGATGATGACGGCCGACTGCTGAGAAGCTTTTATCAGGAGATCGTTAACATCTTCCGGTGAAAAGAAGTAGTGGTCTGGAAAGCTCACCCTTTCAGTGATCTCTACCCCAAAACTCTCAAGGTATTTATAGAAAGAATCAGGAGAAGCAATGGCCGTTACCGCAATCGCCCGGAGACCTTTTAACTCGTGGATAGAAAAAATGTACTTATCATGCACATCAAAAACTCCCACAGGTTTATAACTTGTAAGGGCAAGTGGTGGTCGGTGATGGAAGTGATGACCTAAACTCATAATGAGTTTTTGTAATTTTTCAGGGGTCACCATATCGGCACGGGAGATGATAATGGCATCCGCATCTTTAAGTGCCGTCATACCTTCTCTGAGATACCCCAATGGTGCCACTTTATATAAATTAAGTGCCATTGTTGCGTCAAAGAGGACGATGTTAAAGCTGCGGTGAATTTGAAGATGCTGAAAACCATCATCTAACAGAACGACATCTGGTTTCACTTCAGAGAAATATTTTAATAGATTTTCGGCCCGCCTTTTTCCAACGATCACTGCACCACGGCTCATCTTATTTGAAATCATGAGTGGCTCATCACCGTAATCAAAAGGGTTAAGACGAAATTTCTGCCCTGATTTTAGAAGACCTGATG
>DLGL01000071.1:0-8537 GCA_002482685.1 Bacteriovoracaceae bacterium UBA7695
GCTTTGCGCTGATCCTGCTCTTTTTAGGACTTTTCGCCGAGGTCTTTGAATCTCATACTCCGGAAGTTGACCTCGCCCAAATTTATGCCAACCCTATTCCCGTCATTGAGCTGCAGCACCTGAAATCTTTCCGGATTACAAATAAGCAGGGAACTTTTCTTCTGGAAAATACTCATCCTTCAGGAGATATTGAAGGCCCCTGGCAGATGGTTGAGCCCCAGGCCCTCAAGGTTCAGAATAATGTGATCCCAAGAATCATCGACTCACTTAACGTTGTAAGAGTGAGAAATTTTCACCGACTTGAACCGATCAACATCACAAGTTTCTCCCTGGATAACCCCACTCTCACAATGAATTTTGTGACTTCTAAAGATAAGGCCTTTGAAATAAAAATGGGTCTCATTAACCCCATCGATAATTCGGCGTACTTAAGCCTCTCCTCTCAGAATCAGATCTATCAGATTGATCCTTTAGAAATCACCTTAGAAAGTTATGACCTGGCCCAATTGGTTGAGTCCAGAGTTCTGGCCTTGAGCAGTCAAACACTGGCCTCTCTTGAGCTCTACAGCTCCAAAGGTCTGGAGGTAAAACTTCTGAAAAAAGACGAGCAGTGGGTAGATCAAAATGGACTCGGGCTGGATAGCGGCAGAGTTTCAAATTACTTTCAGCGACTGGAAGATCTCAAAAGTTTTTCCATTTTAAGCCGCCTGAGTTCTGAGCAGCAGGCCCACATGGAAGGTGTCATGTCGGCACCAATTTACACCTTAAAGCTCATTTCATCTCAAGGTGTGCGGTCATATTTTGTAAGTGAAGTAAGAAATGATATCCCAGGCATGAATCTCAGCCGCAGTGTCTTTTACGCACTGAGCTCTGAAGATAAAAAATCTTTCGTTTTAATCGATAAAGACCAGTTAAAGGCTTTCACTTTAAAGAGTAGTGAGCTTAAATAATCTAGATAAATTTTTGATTAAAAACCCCCTTCAGGAGTTCTATGAAATCTTTGATTACTGCTGGATTACTACTGTCTTCAACTCTTGCTTTCGCTGTTACTGAAAGTAAAATTTACGACGTTATGTACCTACCAAAGGCCGGGACTATTTTCGGTTCATCTGAATTATCTTACGGAATGTACCAGGCAACTCTTCATGATGATACAGTTGGAGACGTTGGCGATCTTGAAAGAACTCAATTCAAATTTGAGCAAACAGCTGGCTACTCTGTAACAGACTCTCTTTTCTTAACGGTGGGCATGAACTACGCTCTGATTGATCAGGACTATGATCCTGAGGGAGCGGCCAGCGAATCATCTTCTTCAGATGGAGAAAGTGATCCAACAATCAAGGCACGCTTTCGCCTAGTTGATGACACTGCTTACCAGTTCGACATCATCGCCGGGGCTACAGTTGCTACGGGTGATAAGAAAATTTCATCAGAAGATAAAGATGGAAATAATAAAATTGGCGGACATACGGCCGATCTGGGAATCCAATACGGTGTAAAGACAGCTGACCTTCAGTGGGCGACTTCTTTCATCTATACCCGTCATTTTGAAGCCACTCAAAAAGACCTCGGTGTAAAGAACGACATCGATGCATTCAACTCCCTTGCGCTGAAAGTAGATATCCTCAATCACTTATTTGAGAAAGCTTACCTCAGAAGTTTTGCTGCTTTGGCCTTTGATAGCTCTTACCGTGACGATAACGATACAAAGACTGTGCAAGCGACTCACATTACTCTTGGATCTGAATTTCAATACGCTTTAACAGCTGATTTACTACTTAGAGCTGGGGTTACATACCTTAACTCTGAAAACGTAGAAGTCGGTGGTATTGAGGCCCGTGAAGACTTTTTCCTGACATTCCTGGCCGGTGCTAACTATCAATTCTAATAATCAGGCCCCTAACGGGGCCTTTTTTTGGATACTTGAGTACAAGACAAATAAAAAAAGGACACTAAAAGTGTCCTTTTTTTATATAAACTGATTTAGAAAATCAGATTACTTGATTTCTTTGTGAAGCGTGTGACGACGAAGATTTGGATTGTATTTTTTCATTTCCAATCTTTCTGGAGTCGTTTTCTTGTTTTTTGTCGTTGTATAACGAGAAACAGTACCGCCCTCTTTTTTGGCTTCTGTACATTCTAACGTTACGATAACTCGTGGTCCCTTTGCCATATGATCCTCTCTGGAAATAACATTTACTTAAAAGTGCACCCACTATAGACTAGCTAAACGTGATAAGACAAGAATATTATTAATGGACAGAGTTATATGCTAAGCGTCAACATGAAAAACTGGACCTATTCGCGCTACAATAAAGGCGAATTCATGGCCTTAATCACCTTCGGTGCTAATCCAGAATCCATCGAAGAGGACCGTTTGGAATATTACGTCACGGTACTGCAAAACGAAATTCACGAAACTTTCCAGCAAACTTTTAATTCACTCTCAGACGCCTGTATGTTTTTGAATGCAAACTACGGAGACTGGGCCTTTGAGGATCAAACTGCTGCAAAAACAGGTTGCTCAACCTGTGCTGCCCACTAGAAAACCCTGAGTCTTGCCTCTTCCTGCTGAGTAAAATCCGGAAAATTTTTGTCCAAATCCGCTGATGAGAAAAACTCATTCATCAATTTTTTTTCAAACCTTCCCTGGATGGGTTCTTTGACAAGACCCTTATGAACCTTGATACCACCTTCGAGCTCAAAGGCCGGGGTTTCTCCCCATAGCCACTCCCAACTGGTCAGCGCTTTAAAACTCTCCTGAACTTCAAAGATATTTAAAAGCTGAGGTTCAATTGTGACCGGAGGAGTTTTTAATTCATGAGCAACTAAATCAATGACATCTTCAATGGTGATCTCTGGATATTTCTCCTGAAGTTTAATGACTCTGGACCTGACTGAAGCAATAGACTTAGATTCTTTAGGAATGATGGTGTGCTTGAGACTCTCTTCAAGTTTGGCCATATCGGAGCTCACCAGAAAGGTCCCATGGTGAAAAGAGGCTTCCTTAATCTGCTTAAAGGCCGATCCTGAGATCTTGCGTCCATCCAGCCACAGGTCATGGCGAGCAGAGATTTCTAAGTGGATATCGGCCGCTTTAAAAGCTTTTTGAATGAGCTCTACCCCAAGTTTGCGGTTAATCATGCCATAGGGATAAAGAATGGAATAATTTAAATTCCCTTCATCGTGGAAAACACAACCTCCACCACTTTGGCGCCTCACCATCCAGATATCATTTTGTACCAGGTAGGAAAGATTGCATTCGAGCCAGGGATTCTGGAAGCGACCGAGAATAACACTGGGCCTGTTAACATAAAAAAAGATGACGGGCAGCTCAAATCCTCCCCGAAGGAAATAATCCTCTAAGGCGAGATTGATGAAGGGATTCTGAAAAGGAGAGACCAGGACTTTCATGAAGGACCTATGTTTTATTTTCTATACTCTCAATGAGTCCGTCGCAGGCACCCTTCTCACTTATATCAATATCCGGAGACCTAAACTCCAACCGCGCCTCTTTACCTTCCCAGTCCCTTACAATTTCATCTCTTTTCCGTTTCACTTTAAATTGAAAAGAAATTTCGGGTGATTCAAAATTAAGCTCGAGCCGGCGGTTCCTCTCTTCTTTTACAAGATTTGAGATGGGCAATTCATAAAGCATTCTATTCGCAGATAGCTCATGCGTCCCGAGAAATAATGAGTTTTTCATCTCCATCAGGACCACGCTTACGGTGGTCGAGCGGCATTCATAGACCTGTTTGACCGACGAGAATCTTTTTACTTCTTGAGGAACATTGAAGTAGATGACATCTTTTTTTTCAATTTTTCCACACCCCTTAGAAAAGCGGTGGGTCCCACGGGTGCTGGCCGCACGGATTTTGAAGGCGAAAATCAGATCCGATGAATACTTAACTTTATAAACCAGATCGTCGCTAAATCCGGCCCGGACTCTTGAGAAGAAAAAAGCTGTTGAACGGTACAATGCCTCTTCATTCATCCTCTTATTAGTATGCAGAATAATCATGTTGAGTTCGTAATTAAGAAGTTCACGGGTCTTCGGCGTCAGATGCGTCCAGAACTGATCTGGATCATAATTTGAAATCTTTCGGATTTCACTCAGTACTTTATTAACGGTAGTTCGGTAAAACTTAATGTCCTCATCGGGTTTTATCACAACTGTGTTTTGAGTTGCCGGAGAGAGTAGACAGGATATATTTTCAGTCGCCTGACTTTTCTTCTTCTTTAAAGAAGAGCTCCCCTTCCCACAGGAAAAAAAAGAAAGACTGAGAAATCCCATAAGGAGAACATTTAACGTTTTTTTCATGAGGAAATTTTAAGGGATATCTTAAATTCCCAAGATCAAATTGAAAAGATTACAGGGGGCCGGCCTCTAGATTTTGCCGTGGGACTGGCAATCAACCTTGAGCCCATCGACCCATTTTTTCACCTGGTGTTTATAAACGCCTGCCGGATGAAAAACGCTGCCTTTAGAGAAGACACGGGCAACAGAACCTTCTGGATCTTTAATCACCTCAACAATGAGTAGCGGCTGGGGTCCCATAGACTGATTATCGATTTCGTAGACGATATCCCCTGACTCAGTTTCCGGATTAAATTGTGAAACGGTCTTTTCATAAACGGGATACTCTTTCTGTGGGTAACATTTAGTCATTTTCTCAGTCAAAAGCTTATGAAGATCGGCCGGTGCCATAGCACTTTTATAATCCTCAAGATGGTATTTCTTTTTAAACTCGCCATCAGTAACTGAGGCGCAGCCAAAGAGTACAAATGCCATTAAAAGCGTTTTCATGAATTTTTCTTCCCGATAAAGCATGGATGGCCAAAGAGGCATTTTTCATTGATGGCCTTGGCCACTTCAGGGGGAACCATCTTCTCCCAACCAGGCTCGTTGGCCACAATCATCTGAAGGACTTTTGACGAATAAATATGAAGGAGGTTCCGGTCCGGATTTTTGACATCATTTATCTGATTGCTGGATTTAATATGATCGTAAATGTGCTGAAGATCTGCGGGAACTTCAAGATTCTGCAGGGATTCCAAAGCTCCATCCTTAGACTGAAACGGATAGGTGTAGACCCTGACATTTTTGCGGAATAACTGACCCATGGCCGAAAGGATTCCACCTTCTACGTTGGCATACTCTTCTGTAAAAATTTGCTGAAAATTATAAATCCCTAAGACCAGACCTAAATGAGGGACACCCTGCTTGGCAAAATAGTTAGCAAGCTTATAATACTGAGGATAGTTCGTGATGAGGGTCTTCTGGCCCAAAGCACAGAGCAAATCAACCCGGGCGAGAAAATCTTCTTTTGTGATGTCCCCCGCCTCGGCTTTTAGAGTTGCAATGGTAATTTCGGAAACCGCGACGATATCTTGCGTTTTCTTTCCAATATCCTTAGCAAAGTCTGCTAATCCCGCCTTGATCATATCAAAACTAACCAGCGTCGGTGGCCTGAACGAACCGCGCACAACGAGGACGTCTTTTTTATAAAGATGATCACTAGGGAGAACGACATCTCCCTTCTCATCAAACATGATCGCATGGGTCATGCTTTGTTTAAGAAGGTGCAAATTCATCAAGCGGTTATCGACATCTTCAAAAACTTTTCCACCGAAACGGATAAAGTTGACTTCGATTCTTGATGTATCGAGGTGATCCATCAGAGAGTTGATAAAAGCTTCGGGGTCTTTTTGAAGAAAAAATGAGGCGTAGATCAGGTTAACACCAATAATACCTAGGGCATCTTGCTGAAGAACGTTTTGTGGATCAAGCATCCTGACGTGAATAACGACTTCAGAGACTTCACTACCGGGAGCGTGTTGAAAACGTACACCCATCCAGCCGTGGGACTCATTTGAGCGCGTAAAGTTCAAGGCCGCCACAGTGTTGGAAAAAGCAAAAAACTGATGATCTTTTCCGCGGGTTCCGCCAAGTCTCTCATCAAGGAGTTGGTATTCTTTCTCGAGCATCTTCATCAGGCGGGATTCGCAGACGTAGCGTCCAGTAGTTTCCTTTCCGTAAATATGGTCGGAGACAGTCATGTCATAGGCAGAAATAGTTTTTGCAATGGAGCCACTTGCACCCCCGGCCTGGAAGAAATAGCGGGCCACTTCCTGGCCAGCACCAATTTCGGCAAAGGTGCCATAAAATCGTTTGGCGAGGTTAATTTTGAGAGCTTTTTGCCTCAATGAAAGTGCTTCTAGCATGGTCGCGTCTCTTCCTTAAGAACCTGAATTTGTTGAATTCTGTTACTAGTGTAGACGATTTAGAGAGTTTTGAGGAGAAAAAAAACTTCTGAATTTTAAACTGAGGCATAATTAATATACAGGGTGATCCGATAGGGAATTACCCTTTGGGAGGAGAATTCATGCATTACCTCATACTCGCTTCAACTTTCGCACTTGCCTGCTACACAGTCCTGAGCTTGCGCTCAAGGGCCATGATCTATCAGGCCGTTCCTGTTAACAAGCGCCGGATTAATCGCCACCAAAAGTAAAAGCTACTGGGACTGGTACTTAGAAACCACCTCAAAAGTGTCCCGCGAAGGCTTCCCTTCCATAATAGTCTGAAGCGCTCTCTTCATCCCCTCCTTGCGCCGATCATCCAGACGATTGATAAGAGAGTATGCACTTGAGGCCCTGGCGGCTACCTGAGGGTTAAATCCATCAATCATTTTTATCCGATCGGCAAGAAACTTATAACCATCACCTTCAACTGAATGAAAGGCCACAAGGTTACTCTTAGCAAAACTCAGATAGAGTGCCCGAAGGTAATTAGGAGTTGTCTTTAAAAACAAACGGTCATTTTCTAAAATCGCCAGTCGCTTGAGGGCTTCTGACTTTGGAGAATAACTTGCCAGAGTGCCAAACCATTTAAGCATCACCAGAGAATCATGCTTCCACTTATCGTAAAAGCCTTGAATCGATTCATGATCAAGGGAGACTCCACATCTGACGTATTCAACCAGGCCTTGAATTTCTTCTGTCATATTCCGGGCATTTTTATAATGGTTTTTTAGTACCTCTAAACCTTGGGTAGTACCCGAAGCTGCTAAGAAAACTAAGGACTGATTCTTGAGCGCCCTTTCCCCATAGGCCTCTGGTGTGAGTTCAAAAGGAGCAGGAACAGAAAGTTTTTCATGCTGGGTAAGAAACCATTGTTGAAAAACAACTCCCAGCTTTTTTTTGAGGTTATCTCTGACTAAATGAATCGCATCGAAGTCCGGTTGGTGCATCTCTTGAGACATCCCGTTTTCTGTAGGAAGTGTCAAAAGGTATGACTTAAAAGAATGATCAAGAGATTCATCGAGAAGGATTCTGTCGATAGCACCAGTAAAATCTGAATCAAGTTCAGGATTCAGGGTTCCATGGGCCCGGTAAAGATTGAAGTCCTTTTTCAATATAGAGTCGTAAACTTGTTGAGTGGCTTCATACTTACAGTAAGCATCTTTCTCAAAACTCATGATCTTTAAGAGATCCGAAAACTCATAAGGATAATCAATGAGAACCGGAGCTGTAAAATTTCTATTTAAAGTCAAAATGGGCTTTTTAGATGTTTTGAAAGTAAAACTCTCATGGAGTTTTTTTAACTCCAAGGACTCCTCTTTCACATTTCCCGCTTCATCAATGAGTGCCAGATGAAATGGCATATGAAGGATATTTCCTTCCGGGACCTTGTGAGTTGTCGGAGGGTACTTCTGATCAATTGTCACTTTCAGCTCATCCCCAGTGAATTCCGAATGTATTTTAAGAGTGGGTGTCCCGGGTCGGGAGTACCAGTTTTTAAACTGACTTAGGTCTTTGCCCGAAGCTAATTCCATCGCCTTTACANNACCCATCAAAAAGCTCAAAATACTTATCCATGCCTTTTCTAAAATTTTCTTTTCCAATCAAAGTGGCAATCATCCGGATAACTTCAGAGCCCTTCTCGTAGACAGTTCGGGTGTAAAAATTATTGATTTCAATATAACTTGAAGGGCGGATAGGATGACTCATGGGTCCTGCATCCTCAGCGAACTGACTCTCTTTCAGAAGTCTGACATCTTCCAGACGTTTGACGGCCCGGGAGAGGATATCAGAGGAGAATTCCTGATCCCTGTAAACAGTAAGACCTTCTTTTAAGGTAAGCTGAAACCAGTCTCTGCAAGTGACGCGGTTACCAGTCCAGTTATGGAAGTATTCGTGTCCAATGACACCTTCTATATTTTGAAAGTCATGATCGGTTCCACTGCCCTGGTCGGCCAGTGTATAAGTGGAGTTAAAGATATTGAGACCTTTATTCTCCATAGCACCCATATTAAATGAATCTACGGCAACAATCATGTACACATCTAAATCATATTCAAGTCCAAAACTATCTTCATCCCATTTCATAGAATTCTTAAGGGAAGTCATCGCGTGAGAGGTTTTTTTAAGATTGCCTTTGTCGACATAAATCTCTAGGTCTATCTTGCGCCCACTCATCGTAATGAATGTATCCCGGGCGACATCAAAGTCTCCTGCCACCATAGCAAAAAGGT
>DLGL01000071.1:8561-13324 GCA_002482685.1 Bacteriovoracaceae bacterium UBA7695
GAAAGGTAACTCGGCTTTCTGAAAGGATCTTCCCACTGGGCAAAGTGGCGCCCCTCTCCCAGATCCCCAGAAGCCTTTCGGTTTCCATTCGAAAGGAGAAACGGAAAGCGTTTTTTATCTGCCGTCATGCGTGTAGTAAATTTACTCATCACATCCGGTCGGTCAATGAAGTAAGTTATTTTTCTAAATCCTTCAGGCTCACACTGAGTGCAAAACTGATCCCCTGATTGATAAAACCCTTCGCAGGAAATATTTTTTACCGGATCAATTGTATTATGAATATCCAGTGTGAATTCATCCAGGGAGAGATTCAGAATGACCAGTTTATCACTGGAGAGTTGAAACTTCTCTGAGCTTAAGGCTTCGCCGTTAAGTCGGATCGATTTCAGGACGATATTTTCGCCGTTGAGTTCAAGATTAGCACTTTTGCCTTTGTACTCACTTGCCTTCTTGATGAGCATGGTCGAATACACATCGGAGTGTGCTTCGAAGATATCAACATTCAAAGAAATGTTCTCTATTAAAAAAGCCGATGGCTTGTAATCTTTAAGATAAATTGTTTTAGGTTGCTGTTCCATTTTCTCCCTCAATAGTCACCTGATAGCCGCTATGGGCCCGGACATTTAAAACACCGGACTCAAAAATCAGATACTGACCTTTTATACCCACAAGCTTCGATTTTATTTCACTCACTTTATCCAGGTTAAAAGATGAAACTTTTTCTGGATAGGTATTCACCGGATAAACAAATCTTTGTTCAGGCTCATTTAAAATCGTATACTCGTGACCCTTTAATTCATCGACAACTAGATTCAGAAGTTTTTCTTTCCACTCCATCAGATTGATTTCTTCAGCTGATCCTTTAAGCATCTTGCGCCAGTCGGTTTTGTCAGCGATGTGCTTTTTAAACAGGACCTCTATAAGTCCGGAGGTGAGCCTCTTTTGAACCTCTATAATAGGCAGCGCCTGTGTGGCACCCTGGTCGATCCACCGGGTAGGCACTTGAGTCCGACGGGTTATACCTACTTTGAGGCCCGAAGAATTTGCCAGATAGATTACATGTGGTTTCATGCAATTTTCTTCGCCCCACAGAGGCTCTCTGCAGGTTCCTTTATCATAATGGCAGGTTTCAGGTTTTAAAATACACAGGTCGCATTCAGCAAGCTTCATGGTGCAGGGAAAACAATATCCCTGGGCGTAAGATTTTTTCGTTGTTTTGCCGCAATTGCCACAAATAATTTTTCCGGAATAAGTCAGTGTGACTTCACTTCCAATGAGTTTTGTTAGGTCAAAATGCACCATCTCCATAGGTAAAACGTACTTTACCGGTAAGTCTGGGTAAGAAACCATTTTTGAAAGTGTGCCTGTGAATTTCATAGCGTAATTATCTCTGAATTTGCTGCATCTGTCTTAGAAAAATCTGCCGCACATATACTTTAATGAAAAGCTCAGGCTACACTTTTGATCCATGTCGGGAACTCCATCCGCCAATTACTAAGGAAGTCTCAATGAAACTATGGTTCAGCGCTCTGTTACTACTCTTTGCAGCTGCCTGCGGAGAAGCCCCTAAACTTCCGGAAATTCCCGGTGTCAAAGGACCCCTCTTTCACTTGGTCGACGGAAAAGTCATGATTACAGTCAAACTTTTGAATGCTCAATTCCATCATGGTGGCCGCCTACCTATTCCTAAAACCCGGGCCTCATATTTTGAACTCTCCTCAAACTTAGAAGATGGCGGCTCTCTGCTGGTGTTCTCACTTGATGTTGCAGATCTACAAAACATGAACATTGGTATCGGTGAGGGCAATACCTTACCCGATGGAAGGGCCATTCCCGGCGTGGCCGGCGGAGTTCTCACTCAATCACTCCGTGTTGATACAGAACTCTTAGACATGTCTTTTTATTTCTCAAAAACATTGTTCGGTTTTTTTATTCCCATCGGCTGGAACACGAACGGTTTTGGTGGTTCATGGAGTGTGGTGATTAATCAAAAGAATGTAGGAATTCTCGGGGCCGTGCCGTCTGATGATCATGGAAAAGGTGCCGGAGTTATGCTTTTCTTGCGACTCGGACAACTTCAGGATCCACAAATTAAGAAGATGCTAAGACTGTCAAAACAAAACCCCGATTTAGTTTTCTAATTTCAAGTACTTCAGGGAACCGAGGTTCCCTTGAAGTGTAAATTTTTCCGCAAATTGCTATTTTTATCCCGTTCGATTGAACCCCGGCCAATAATCGAGGAATGAAAAACCTTATCGTCACTGCTGGCCTGACCGTGATAATTTCTATGGGAACAACTTCCTGTGGAAAGAAGGCACAGGAGAGTCACTCCTCGCCTCCGGAAAATATCATCGATCAGGTTGAACTTGATACAATGGAAGAGACACACCGGGACCTATTGGACGCCATAGTTAAAGGTGACGTGAATAGAGTTAAAATTATCCTGAGCTTTCAGAAGCAAGTTGATCTCAATAAAATTTTAAGTAATGATGAGACTCTTCTTACGACCGCTGTCATCAACGATCAAACCGAAATCGTCCAGATCTTAATGAAAGACGCAAACGTTTCGAGGACAAATAGTAAACAAGAAACTCCCTTAATGGTGGCCGCCCGTTTAGGAAAATTGGGCCTTGTTAAGCTTCTTGCGCTCAAATCCAAAACTGATTTACAAGATACTAATGGTAACACTGCCCTCCACCTCGCTATCATTTCAGAACACGAAGAAGTTGCATTGTATCTGATTAACAACAATGCCAATTACGACATTACCAACAAATTGCACATGACTCCTTTAAAACTTGCTATGGGACTGGAGATGACAGAGGTTGTTTCTCTCCTTCAGGCAAGAACGCTTTCAAGTTTTGAGCGACCTGATTTGGCATCTGTCGAAGTCTTATTGTTAAAATCGAGCACTGAGAATATTGCGCAAATCTTTGCAAAACATCCGGGAATTCCAAAACAGTTTAACCAAATCAACATGCTGAGTTTAGTGATTAAGAACCGTATTCATGATGATGTTCTGAGCCTTATAGATATCTTGCTTGCAAATGGTGCTTTAATAGACAGTGTGGAAGAAACAAAAGAATCGACACTCATGGTGGCCGTTGATAGAGATTTTTTAGATATCGTGAGAATCCTCCTTAAAGAAGGTGCAAATCCAAACATCATCCTTGGGGGAGAGACTGCTTTGACAAGAGCTGTGAAAGGCAATTCTCCTCTGATTGTGCAAACCCTCCTGAACCGCGGTGCCTGGGATAAATTTTCTTTTATGCAGAATGGTAAGAATAAAGTGGTTAAGCTTTGTGATGTGGCCCGAGCTGAACGTCCAAGAGCGCTCACTAAAGATCAAAAAGATAATCTTGAAGAGATTATGCAGTACTTAGGTTGCGGCCTGAGAGGTTTTTTCTAGTCTAAAAACTGGTATCAAAAGCAAAAGTCCTGGCAGCGCTACGACTGTACAAAAAATAAAAAACATCTCCCAGCCCATGAGCTCGGCCATTTTACCAGTCGGTGAGGCCAGGATGACTCGTGGAATGCCCATAAGTGCAGTTAAAAGTGCATATTGAGTAGCGGTGAACTGCTTGTTTGTAATTGAGGCCATGTAGGCGGCATAGGCAGCTGTTCCCATTCCAGAGGCAAGGTTTTCAAAAGCAATGATTAAGGCAAGCGAGCTCAACTGATTTGGCAAACTTGGAAGAGCGGCAAAACCTAAAGTGGATACGGCCTGAAGAATTCCAAAAAAGATCAGTGACCACTTCATATTAAAACGAAGCATCATAATTCCACCAATCAATCCTCCAACAATGGTCGCTATGAGACCTACCGCCTTGGCCACTGTTGCCATATCAGTTTTTGAATACCCCATCTGAAGGATAAAAGGAGTTGTCATATTGGCGGCCATACTGTCGCCAACCTTGTAGAGCAAAATGAAAAGTAAGACAATCCAGGCCCCTTTGCGGGTGAAAAAATCTTTCAGGGGTCCAACAACTGCCTCCTTCATATTGGAAGGAATTTTTATGTGTTGAGTTTCTTTGGGTGCAAAAAATGTAAACAAAATGGCAGGGGCCATACAGGCCGCCATCCATTTATAAACCTGATCCCACGGAATCTGATCGGCAAGATAAAGGGCAAAGGCACCAGAGACAAGCATGGCCAGGCGATAGCCATTTACATACAGGGATGAAGCGAGACCCAACTCTTCTTCAGGCATAATCTCCCTGCGGTAAGCATCCAGCACAACATCCTGTGAAGCAGAAAACAAAGAAATAAGAAAGGCGCAGAAAATAACTAAACTTAGATTGCTTCTTGGGTCACAGAGAGAAAGACCAAAGATGGAAACAATAATGAGAATTTGAAAAATAATCATCCATCCACGACGACGACCAAAAAAAGGAATTTGGTAGCGGTCCAGAAATGGCGCCCACAAAAATTTTAAAACATAAGGCATTCCGATAAGTGAAACAAGACCTATGGCCGTGAGATCAACTTTTTCATCAGTCATCCATGCCTGGAGTGTGCCTCCGGTTAAAAGCAAAGGAAGTCCCGCACAGTAACCCAGAAGGAGCATCATAAGCATACGGTGAGAGAAAATTTTCTTTAACGTATCCATGAATTCCTAAAGGTATGTGGGCTCGTGGTAGTGAAAGGCATTCTTGCCAACATTGCTTGAAAGGTCTTTTTTCTTAGACATTCCTTTCTTGAAAGTAATTTCTTTGACCACTTCCCCAAGGGCCTTGGCCAATAGTGGGGGGACGGCATTTCCG
>DLGL01000075.1 GCA_002482685.1 Bacteriovoracaceae bacterium UBA7695
CCCTGCTGAAAAGCGGGGCTTTTTTTTTCCTCATTCCTGCTCATCCAGATTCTTCTCTAAGTGCCTTGAATTGTGCTAACATTTTCTCATAACAGTCGCAGTAGAGTTCTTCGAGCGAGTTGCTCATGATTCTCTTATAGCGTCGCAATCCCGGGCCTTAAGGAGGTATCTATGGGTAATAAGCTTTACGTTGGTAATTTACCGTTCTCTGCCACTAACGATTCATTGAACGAAACATTTTCTCGTTTCGGTAAAGTGACATCGGCAAAAATCGTCATGGACCGGGATACTGGTCGTTCAAAAGGATTTGGGTTCGTTGAAATGTCTTCAGACGATGAAGCTCAAGCCGCCATCGCTAAACTTCATGGCTCAGACATGGGTGGACGTTCTCTAGTAGTGAATGAAGCTCGTCCAATGGAGCCAAGAACAGGTGGTGGATTTGGTGGAGCTCGAGGCGGAGATCGTGGTGGACGCGGCGGCGATCGCGGCGGAGACCGTTGGTAATTTTTTTCAAAAGCAAATCGCTGAGGGCCTGACAATAAGTCGGGCCTTTTTTTGCCATGGTTGAAAATTGGTGTTCTAATAATCTCATGATCACAGAACTGTTAGCGAAAAGTAATTTTACATGGATCGATGTTGAAGAACCAGAGACTGAAGACTTTGAGCGACTAAAC
This sequence comes from Bacteriovoracaceae bacterium UBA7695, assembly GCA_002482685.1. Lineage (GTDB taxonomy): Bacteria > Bdellovibrionota > Bacteriovoracia > Bacteriovoracales > Bacteriovoracaceae > Peredibacter. Next base: position 675 of record DLGL01000075.1, read on the forward strand.
GTTGATTTTGACCTGCCTTATCTTCTTGTTCAGGACTGTCTGCGACCGGAGCATCTTCCAAAGTATGAAGAAAGCGAAACGGGTGGTCACTTTTTAATGATGAGAAGTTTTGATAATGAATCTCATCCTGAAGATACTTCGGTTCAGGAACTTACCCGCAAAATTGCTCTCTTTATAAGTGACAATCGACTCGTAACAATCCACCGTATTGAATTGGGTTATTTGAAAACTGTTGCCGATAAGGCCAAGAAAACCGATTTTCCTAAAACGTTGCACGACCTGATACACCAAGTGATTCTTTCTGTTATCAGAACCTATGATGCTCCAATTTTAAGACTTCAAGACCTCTATGAGGATTTTGAGCACGAAGTTCTGGCCAAAAAAAATGAACATCTTTCCACCAAGAGAATTTATCATTTTCGTCGTCAGGTTTTTATCCTCAAACGAATTCTGAAACAAACCAACGATGCTCTCTACCGCTGTAGAGAATACTGGGAAGAGCATCCTTCTATGATTCAAGATCTTCGGGAAAATGTAGATCAACTTTATTTTCAACTTGATGAGGTGTCCGATAACTTCGAACATCTTTTTGAACTTCATATTGCTTTAAATGATCAACGTGCCAATGATGTGATGAAAATCCTTACCGTCGCTTCATCCATACTACTTCCCTTAAATTTTATAGCCTCTTTTTATGGCATGAACTTCGATTATTTACCCGGTCTTCATTCTCATTGGGCTTTTATCATTCTAACGGCCATTATGCTTATTCTCGTCGTGGTAGCAGTGTGGTACTTTAAACGAAAGGGTTGGTTTACTACCGCCCGTGAGTGATCTTTAGTTACCTCATTCTAAAAATTAATCAATTCCAGGAGATTTAAATGCGTCTATTTTTTATTGCTATGATGGTTTGTACTACTTGCCTGGCGCAAACACCTAGTGAAAGAGTTAAAAACTTTTTCGATAAGCTGGATAAGAACAACATGAAACTTGTTGAAGAGTTTTACCATCCGGAAGTGGAGTTTATCGATCCGGTTGGGCCTATCAAGGGCTCGGCAAAAATTAAGCAGTACTATGAAGGCATGTATAAAAACGTTCAGGAATTGAAGTTTGAATTTTCAAATTTTATTGAATCCGGAAATCAGGTCGTGGCGATCTGGAAGATGACATTAAAAACTGACAAACTCAATGGTGGAGAATCCTATTCTGTCGATGGAAACTCCGTCGTAAAATTTGATGAAAACGGTAAGGCCATATATCACAGAGACTATTTTGATATGGGTATATTTGTTTACGAAAAAATTCCTGTTTTGGGATTTATCGTCAAGAAAGTTAAAGACCGAATGAAGGCCGATGAATGAAAAGATTAGAAAAACTCATCCCTTTGATTAAACCATTTTATACGCCAGAAGATCCGGCCCATGACTGGCCTCATATCGGTCGAGTGATAGGGACTGCACGCAAACTGGCCGAAGGTGAGGCCGTAGATCTTCCTTGTCTGCTGGCAGCTGTCTATTGCCACGACATAGTCAATCTCCCCAAGAATCATCCTGACCGCTCTAATGCTTCAAAACTTGCAGGGGATAAGGCCCGTCCACTTCTCTCTGAAGCAGGATTTAGTGATGAAGAAATCAAAAAAATTCAGCAATATGTTCTTGAGCATAGTTTTTCCAAAGGTCTAAAACCTTCAAGCCTTGAGGCCGCAATACTTCAGGACGCTGACCGGCTCGATACACTAGGAGCGATTGGAGTTCTTCGTTGTGCTTCTGTTAATACTCAGATGAAATCAGCATTTTACGAGCCCTTTGATCCTCTCGCAGAAAGCAGAGAACTCGATGACAAGAAATATATGGTTGACCATTATTTTGTGAAAATTTTTAGACTTCCGGAACTCATGAACACCTCTAAAGGAAAAATCGAAGCCTTAAAGAGAGTTGATTTCATGAAAACATTTCTTAATACATTGATGAGTGAAGTCCGCTCTTAACTAAGCGGCTTCAGCAAAAGAAGCTTCGTTGCGTTCGACAACTTCATCTTCTTTTCTGAAAAATCGGTGATAGAGATATATCGCCATTCCATAAAAGAATGCAGCTCCAAAAAACGTTGGCCCAAAAGAATAACGTTCGATCAAAACTCCACCCAATCTTGTGCTGCTCATGTAAACCAGATGGTATGAAAAGAGTATCATTGCTGAAGCAAACATACACTCTTGCTCCCGGACGTGTTCCATTTCAAACATAGACGTTATCGGGCTCGACATATTCATCAGCATGCCCCTCATGAAAAAGCAGCTCAGCACCATCGTGATATTTCCAGTGAGCCCCATTGTGACCATAAACGGAATGGACAGCAGCGCCGTTAACATGATGAATCTTAATTGAGTTGTCTTCTTCATGATTGAAGGAGTTATAAAGATACCGGCAAATATAAATAACTGTAGTAGAGCATAGGAAATTCCAATCATCTTGGTTGATAGATCAAAGCGCTCTTTAAGGTACAGATTCATAAATGGCACAATCAATCCCCCTCCAAAAGCGAAACATAATTTAGGCACAATGAGTTTAGAAAGGGTTCCCCAATCTTTATCTTTAAAGCCATCAAAGATTTTTCTTTTAACCTTTGGAATCGGCACACGCCGGATGCGGACAAACATGAGATTAGATAAAAAGACCACCATCAGTGCCATCATAATTGATGTCCGGTAGAGAGAGAGTTGATTCATCTCAGGATTAAAGTGACGAACGATCTCAGGCAGATAACCACCCACCAGATAACCTACAAGATGGGCGAACATGTTGGCGGCGGAATTTAACGTAAACAGATGCATCCGTTCTTTAGGACTTGAATTGCGCAAATAAAAAGGAGCTACAGAAATATTAAACAGCGCCTGAAACATGCTGGCGACTAAACCAAAACCAAATAAGGCAGCCTCTGTAGTGTTGAGGATTTGAAAAAAATAAAACGCAGAAGAGAGAACCATTCCTGTCATCACCAGATGTTTAACGTGAAACTTCTCCATGATCAGAACCGCAGGAATCGCCATCATCGAGATGCCCAGACTGGTCGTCGAAATCATGTTCCCGATCGATGACTCCCCATATCCTAATTCCTTAAGATAGAGGTTAAAAAGCAGCGTATAAATTGAAAGACCGAACCCTTGAATAGCATTCCCGGCCAAAAAGATTTTAACATTGCGAGAAAGTTGTTGAAAATGGAGGTGATATACCCGAAACATGAATTCATTATATGGCCACTTTTCATTCTTAGGTATCGGGAAAAAACGTTTCTTTTGCATCTCAGCAAACCAAAATGGTTTGATATAGCAAACACCCTCCGCTATGATCCCATTGCTCAAATTCAATAAGGGGTTTCTATGAAATTAATTGTCCTACTTGGACTGATGATCTCAAATCTCGCGTTTGCCGACTTTGTTTACATGCAAGAAGACGCCAACGGAAAATCGGTGATGCTTAGAACCTCCTCACCGGTTCAGGCCCGAACCCTTAACGATACAACTTCAAAAAACTGGGCCCTCTATCCAGATATCACTCCAGATGGTCAGGAAATCATTTACTCTGAGGGACCAGGCGCGACTGATTTACACCTGACTTATCAGAACCTGGCGAAAAATCTCACTCAAAAGTTTCACGCCTCTCAGAAGGGAATGATCCTTCATCCGAAATTCACAAAAAACGGTCGATTCATTTTTTATTCTGCTCCAAAGGCAGATGGGAAAAATACCATTTTCTATTTTGACCGGGCGGCTGAAGTTACACGTCAGGGAGCAGATTTAATAAACTACTCTCTTGATGCTGCAAAAATGCTGGATGAAACTGAAGAATCTTATTTCCCGCGTCCTTCAAGCGATGGAAACTTTATTGTTTACCAACGAAATACAAACGGAAAAAAAGAAATTATCCTTTTTGACCGTCTGGAAAATAAAAAAACGGTTGTTGCTGAAGGAATGTCTCCAGCACTTTCATTTGATGAAAGATGGATTGCCTACACCTCTAAAGTTAATGGCAACTGGGATATTTTTGTAACAGACAGAACGACAGGAGTTACGATCCAGGCGACTTCTGATGCTAAAGATGAGCAAGCGCCAACTTTCACTAAAGATAACACTGTTGTTTTTGCTTCAAATAGTTTAGGAGTATTTAAATTGTTTGAGTATGATAATGAAATTATTAATCCTCTTGCCCATTCAATGACTAGTGTTTCTAACCCGTTTTTATTTGAAAAAAGGGTGGTAGGGTTGATTGATAATAATGGCGATGAGAATTTTATATCGACTGATTCAAAACTGAACTCCCTTTTAAATTTTCAGCCAATTAGTTTTATAAAATCTTTTAACGATGGCTTCTTAGTTGTTGTTAAACTGAAAAATGACAGAAATATTTATTTATTAAATATAGTTAAAGGGACAAAAAACATAGTACAAAGGAATGTTGATATTGTTCACGAAGTATGTTTCTCTAAGAGTAATAATCATCTGGTTATAAATTACGATGGTGAACTTGTTTATTTTAACCTTAATAATGGACAATTCAGACGACTTTCAAAAAATACTGGTGAAGATAATATGACACCATATATTTATGGAACAGATGTTTATTTTTCGAACAATGACAAGTCTGATTTTTTTCAAATTTATAAAGTAAACTTAAATGATTCATTTTCTAGAGTTTCATTGATTTATACTGCTAATCACGATCTAAGGATGCCTAAGTTTAATGGTAAAGAATTGTTTTTTATTGAGATTTTGAATAATGAATATTTATTAAAAAAACTGAATTTAGAAAACAGTGATTTGGAAATGATTACTGAGAGGGGGGTCATTTACATGTATGATTTTTTGAAAAATGGAGATTTAATATTTTCATACTCCGATTTCTTTACACCCAGGTCTTTATTTAAATACTCATATTTGGAACGTACTATCAAGGCTTTAACAGGTAGAAAGATAAAAACTGATCTTTCTCTTGAATTTATTTCAAAAACCGAGGATAAATCGCCAGCCTATATCATTAGTCCAACTAAGGAATCCGTAAAGGGGGTGATTCTTTTTATACATCCTGGCCTGCATTCTGATTTTTCGCCTAGATGGGATATTTTATTAATGAATTTAAGTAAAAACGGCTACTTGATAGTATGTCCTAACTATCCAATGTCTTCAGGATGGGGAAAAAAATATAATAATGCCTCATATACAGAGGCAATCTTAGATTTGGAGCGATGGAAAACGAATTTATTGGAAAGGTTTAAAAATTCCCCTCTTTATTATGTGTCATCAAGTTCTGGAAATATCTTAATGGAGAAAGCTTTATTGAATTCTGATAAAAAGGTTGTTGCATCTGTTTCATTATTTGGGGTACCTAATTTAAAATACCCTGATCCAACAGTTCCATCATTGTATTTACTGGGTAAAAATGACCCAATAGTGGATTTTGAAGATAGGATAAGAAATTTAGGGTTGTCTGGGACTTATAATAAATTTATTTCTGTTACTAGCTATTCGGATGAAGGGGATTGGTTTCGTAATAAGAAAAATGTCAGACATGCCGTCAATAAGATTCTAAATCATTTTTGCCAATCGAATGAATAGTGATTCTTTTCTAAACTTCAACTGAATGTGCAGCCTACAACTACAGGTATGCTTATAGAAGTTTAATTGCCAGCAGTAAATTTCGCGGTCATTTTATATTCTTCTTTATCATCCATGATATCACTCCTTATATAATATAAGGTGAGGGACCCTTTGTAGGAAATGGACCTACGGTTTCTATATGAGTAATAATACAGTTAATAGGGCTGCTTCCTGTATTTGTTACGGGACCGGAATTCAAAGCAGTTGCTACTGACTCTGATTTTTTGCAAGCATCAGGAAGAGTATGGCATTTTGCTACTCCGATAAACAGGCTTTTTAGATTTTTTTATTG
>DLGL01000015.1 GCA_002482685.1 Bacteriovoracaceae bacterium UBA7695
ACAGAGAATCGGTCGACTGGACCGTATTGGACAGAAAAACGATATTCAAATTCATGTCCCTTTTATTGAAAAATCCAGCGATGAGCTTCTCATGCGCTGGTACCACGAAGGCTTCAACGCCTTCGAATCTTCCCCCAGAGGAGGAACTGAGCTCTATGCAACAGTACGTGAAGAACTAAAAACCCTCCTTGCCCAGGCAGAGGAGGGTGAATTTCCTGAAAAGGAATTCAAAAAATTTCTTAAAACAACTCAGGAGTTGCATGAAGGAATTGAGAAGAAACTAGAGGAAGGTCAGGATCAGCTGGTAGAATTCAATTCATTTAATCACACCAAGGCCATGAGTTTTGTCGGTGAACTCAAAGCGCAGGACGACTCGCCTGAGCTAAGAGATTTTATGCTTAATCTCTTTAACCAGCTAGGTGTTGATACGGAAGATATGGATGATCCGTGGACATTTTTTATTAAGGCCGGTGACAACATGTACCTGCCACACTTTCCGGGGCTTGATAATGAAGGAATGACCATCACCTTTAAACGCGAGAATGCCATTAAACGTGACGATATAACCTTCCTGAGTTGGGACCATCCGATGGTGGTGGGAATTATGGACTTTATCTCTTCAAAAGAAATGGGGAACGTAACCATTTCTTCATGGAAGACTCCTTCCAAAGAAAATTTTCTCTTTGAAGGCTATTATCTTCTAAGTTGTATTGCGGACAAAAAACTTCAACTACAGAAGTTCTTTCCTCCAACACCACTGCGAGTTCTACTCAATTCTCAGTTTCAGGATGTGACCCAGAAGCTTCCAAAAAAATTCATTGATGAAGGCACGGAAACAATTGATGCCGAAAAACGTGCCCAGATGAAAGAGCTTCCGAAAGACTTCCTAAAAGAGTGTATTAAAAAAGGGAAAGAGCTTTGTGTCGCAAGGGCCAAGCAGTACAAGGAAAAGTTCCGGGATGACATGCTTAAGTCTATGAATGGAGAAATTGAGCGTCTGGAAGCCCTCAGGAAGGTCAATCCGACTGTTTCTGAAACTGAAATTCTTCTCCTGAAATTTAATCGGGATAACATGCTTAAAGCGATGGATAAAGCAGAGCTCTCTCTGGATTCACTAAGATTAATTGTTAGTTAAAAAGGATTTAAATATGAATATGATTGAACTTGAAGACGATACAATTTTTGATGTCATTGAAAAAGAGCCACTGGTTTTTATTGATTTTTATGCCTCATGGTGTGGATCATGTCGTGTAGCAGCTCCAATGTTCGCTCGTGTGGCCGCAGATGAAAGTGTAAAAATTTTTAAAATCGATGTTGAGAAAAACCCGAAGATCAAAGAAATGATTGAGCTTCCCGGACTTCCGTCTGTGGGCTGCTTTAAAAATGGTGAGCCTCAGGACCTGGTGAATGTAACTAAAGAAGATGCCTTCCGTGAATTCGTACAAAAGATGAAGGGCTAATTTATGGATGCTAAATCAATTAAAGAGCTTGCTCAAAAATATTCCGTCGATGAACTTAATAATTTTGCTGATGAGTTTGAATCAACAGGTATTGCCCCCGTAAAAACGCAGGACGATGCCGGAGAGCAGATGAGTGATTACCTCATGGCCGCAGAAATGCGCAGCTACCTCGATAAAGGCATGGGTGTTAATGAAGCCCTGAGAGAATTTTCGAAACGCGTTCGCGGAGTACTTACCTAATGGAAATTAAAATTCGTCCGGGCCTGCTTTTTGATATTCCCGTTATAGCTGAATATCAGATCAAAATGGCCAAAGAAACTGAGAACATGAAACTTGATCCAGCTACAGTGGAATTAGGTGTAAGTGCCGTCTTAGATGATCCTTCAAAAGGAAAATACTGGTTGGCAGAAACTGACGGACAAGTTGTTGGCTGTCTTCTCACTGTTCCTGAATGGAGCGACTGGAGAAATGGAACAGTTTTATGGATTCACTCAGTTTACATCCATCCTGATTTCAGAAAACAAGGGGTTTATCGATTGCTTTATTCGCATCTTAAAGAATTGGTTTCTACATCCCGTGACCTGCGGGGACTTCGTCTCTATGTGGACAAAACAAATACGAAGGCACAAAAAGTTTATGAAACCCTGGGTATGTCGGGAGAGCATTATCATCTCTATGAGTGGATGAAATAGGCAAAAAAAAAGAGAGTTTTTCAACTCTCTTTTTTTTAATCTTTTTTTAAGAATAAAACCTAGCTAAGGATGGAACAATGAAAGGGTGTAAGGCAGAGTTGTGAGAAATTTGAATGGTTTTAGTTTTCAAATTCCGGGGAGTGTTTTGGGAACTTTTGAGGAGTTCATCACCCTTAGCTCATAATCTATTAAGCAGGATCTATGCCAACTCCCTACAGCGGCCAAACCCTTTAAATACCGTACATTTCTGCTCCACAATGGACTCATTCTGGCCTTTAAAGTCAAACCGACACTGGTGCTCAGGTGTCAGGAGGGCCACTGTGGGGCGTGATTAAGAGCAAAAAAAAAGCCCTCTTACGAGGGCTTTTTTTAAATTTGTTTAACCTGCAGAGTGAGGAACATTGAAATTGTGTGAAAGGAGTTTTTGGGAATCAGCGTTGTGGTTAGCATCACTGATCCGGGGACATTTATTGTGAACTTTTGTGGAGTTCGTCTCCCTCTGCTGTAATCATATAAAGCAACCTTCATGCCAAAACTTATGGTCAGGTTTAAATAAGGCCTGAGACAGAGGGGATCTCTCTAAATTACCTAAATGCCGTCTTTACACAATTCGCCAAAATAAAATTAGCAGGTGGATTTTTGCCACGGTAAATTTTCCCATGAGGGGCAATGTGACAGATGGTCCGATGAGGCCCAAGAAATCTCTGTGATGTTGTGAACTTAACGCAAATTTCTTACTCATTCTGTCTGTAAGATTTAGTAAGTTTAGATGTGGATAAAGAGTTTGGGGAAATATGCTTTTAACAAATAGTTAATGAGTTTAGATCTAGGTTAACAGAAGACAACTCTAGTCAATACTCAGGTAAACTTTCTCAGTGGAAGTGCCTTCGGTAACCTCAATTGTAGCTTCAGAATTTACATCAATTTTTTTTCCATCGTTCTGCAAATTTTTTACGACACTACCCAACTCAATAACCTGACCCTGAGTCAGCTGAAGGGTCGTCACAAGCTTTGAAGTTGCCTGAGGCTTTGGTATCTGAGCATCAGGTATGACTACGATGGTTCCCTCAGGAACAGGCGGGAGAAGAGGGACTGCGTCTTTTCGGACTTCAATTGTGATGTCGTAGCGAGTTGAGTTTATGACCTTGCATTCCCCTTTAACGGTGGACTGATTCACGGTCAATTCAAATTCTTTTAGTGTTTGGATCTTTGTAGTTTCCTTTGAGGTCTGGGTCACAGAAGATCCTTGGGCACTGGGATCGAGCTTCGTGTTAATTCCACCGGACTGGGTATTGCTTTTAAGATTATTGATTCTCTCAACTTTAATGTGACAAGGATCTTTCTTCATTTCGGCAGATGAAAAACTTATGGAGAGAGTTGGATCGAGTCGGCGCAGATAATTCTGAATCAACTCCCTTCGGTGAGAAGGTGTACTGACAGTCAAGCATCGTCCCTCTTCTTGAATTTTATCAACAGGGATAAGAATAAACTTGAGCCGGGATGAGGCGGCTTTCATTTGAGAAGGCGCTGAGAAGCAGTACTCCTCAATAGAGTTATCTGCACTGGCAAGAGCGACCGAAAGATATAGTAAGGGCCATAAAATCATTTTTCTATTATACTTCATTTTATATGTATAAGGAACTTACTTACGAAACGCCTGATGGTTACACTGTTTTCACCAGCCAATACCTGAAAAATAAAGGCACCTGCTGCAAGTCGGCCTGCCTTCATTGTCCTTACGGATTTACGCTTAAAAAGCATGGCCTGCAATTTAAAGAGGTATCTTTAGAGGACGCTTCTTTAATTGAGACCATACTTTCTGAATCAGGACAATCAAACGGTATTGAGTGGAAAACATTTTTGCCAGATAACATTAGACTGATTTTTATTAAGGACACTGTGTGTGGGTTCTTTTTAAAAAATCATATCCAAATTAAACATATCTATTTAAAGCCTCATTTTCAGGATCAGGACCTCTCAAAAGAGATGGTAGAAGCCTACTTCTTTTGAGTTGCTCCTATAATGGGCAATCTTTCTCAGAAGGATAATTCTGCCAATATAATTACGGAGTGTTTTATTTCTCATTAGATGGCCCCCATCAGACTAAAAAAGATGAAACTACCCATAAAGATTAAAAGAGATCTGCTAATCCATAAGTCGTTATCTGTAATCATGTAGTACCTCCAAAAAAGTTATAAAAAAAAGACGCAAGAATCCCGGGCCCGTAACATTCGCTACTGAGAGTGATTTTTAAATCTTTAAAAGTTATTAAGTGAGAATTATTGGTGCAGGAAATACTTCTCGAAAATCTCAAAGTCTCCATCCACCGCGGACAAAACTTCTATAAAATCCCATGCCATTTCTGATGCCAGTTTGGGATCTACCTGGTAGCGGTTCACAAGTTCGAGTTGAATCTTTGCAAATAGTTCTGTTTCATTCATTTTATCTAAAGCATCTGGAAAAAGTGCGTGTGCCAACATAAACGTCCTCCTTGACGAAAATTAAGCTTAAAAACTAAACGTGTGTGCGAGGTAAACTAGTAAGTGCGGAGCAGCCCCACCATGACGCCTCTAATCTCACAGTCCTTATCTTTGATGATAATGGGCTTCATGGTCTTATTAGCGGGGTGAAGTTCAATTTGCTTAGACTTCTTAAAGTAGTGCTTCAATGTTGTTTCATTCTCAACCACTGCTACAACAATCTGTCCGTTATCTGCCTGAGTCTGATGCTTGATGATAGCGATGTCACCACTTAGGATGCCATCTTCGATCATCGACTCACCCTTAACTTTAAGGGCGTAGTACTGACCCTTTCCAAGCATATGCATAGGAACGCTGATTTTATCTGAATTCTCAATAGCTTCAATGGGAGTACCGGCCGCAATAGATCCTAAAAGAGGGATCTCTTCAGTATTTTGCTGAACCGTAGAAGGCATGAGGCCTCTCACTGAATGAGAGTCATTCATGAGGTAGCCGCCGTTAGTGAGGTACTTGATATAATCCTGGACCGAACCAAGGGATTTAAAACCGAAATTTTCTTGAATTTCTTTTTGAGTCGGAGAGTAATCATTCTCTCTAACGTACTCAGTGATGTAATCAAGGACTTCTTTTTGTTTTTTGGTCAGTGCCATATATTCTCCGTATCGTTTCCGTACTTAAAATTAGTATAGGCGTACTTTTTCCGTAGTTCAACCAAAAAATGAAAATAAAATGATTTTCTATAGGGGCAAGGAAGGGGCAGATGATTTCAATTTCTTATCAAAGCGGCTGATGTAGGTGCAGCGCTTACAGAGGTCTTCAACGAGTTGGTGTTTCTTAAATCCCTCCAGCATCGCATTGAGGCGAGGAGAGCCCAGGATAGTGTCAAAACTCTGCGATAGAACGTTTCCTAAATCAATCCCTGCTTCCTTATCAAAGCAGCAGGGAACCACCGTTCCGTCTGCGTGGATACCTATCTGCTGCGTGAGAGCTGGACAAAAACCTTTATCACTTCTGATAGGATCGTTGAGATTAGGCCATTCAAAGCGTGTATCAAAATGAAAATAAATCCGGCCGATAAGATTTTTACTTTTATTTAAGGCCACATTTACACGCTCATTGATTGAGATTTGAAAAAATTCAGTGATATGGTCGATGATGCCCTGGTTGGCCGCCATACTGGCAGTGGTATCCGCCAGGTTCCACAACCGATAATTAATGTAGAGCTCAGGATTTTGGACCAGTGCCTGTTTAGAAAATTCGAGGATATCAAAAAGATAAGGACGAATATCTTTGTCCGGAAAATTATCTTTAAAACTATGAAGAGAAAAATTAATCTGACGTAAACTAGGCGCCTTGATGAAAGTTTCGAATCCAAACTTACTTAAAAATGTTCCATTAGTTGTAAGATGAACAACGGCTTTCTCTTCATTGCACACCTGCAGGATTTCTGCAAAGTAGGGGTGGGCGAGTGGCTCACCCATCAGATGCAGGCAGACCTGATCAGTATGAGGGAGGACTTGTTTTAAAATTTTACGGAATTGCTCAACGGATAGTATTTCATTTTCACGTTCAACCTCAGGGCAGAAAGTGCACTGAAGATTGCAGATGTTTGAGATCTCAATGTAGGTTCGAAAAAAACGCATGACCTGATTTATCATAGGTCAGGTCATGCGTCATGTAGGATTAATTAGAGGCAAGCTCGCGGCTTTTAATCGGAGATTCTTTATCCACTGTCTTAAGTAAATCATTGATACTCTTACTGATTGAAGCAAAAACCTGTGGAACAGAAACTTCTTTATTCAATATCCAGTGATCAGTTTCAGCATGGTACTCATAACTCAGGATAGTGGTATTCGGTGAAATTTCCGTGAGAACGTAGGTTGAGCCCGCCTCATCAAAAGCAGAATCTTTTTCGAAAGAAACCTTGGTATAAAGTTTTGCTTCTTTATCATTCAGCATCTTTTGCGTGATGGTGATAGTTTTTTGATCTTGAGAGTTTTTACCCTCATACATCCGGACAAGTTCGTAGTAACCAAATTCGCCACGGTTATAAACTCTTCTACCTAATAGATAGCGCTCTACTTCGCCAGATTCTTTTGTCCAGCCATTCTGTTTGATGTCTTTAACAACAATTGTTTCAACCAGATTCTCATTGTGATATTTGCAGTCGGCGGACTTATCTGTGAACTTTCTGCGATCTTTATAGCTATTGTTGCACTTCTGGTTGAAGTTCAAAACACTTGCTTTGACTGATGCGAGTCCATAAGGAAATGTCTTTGTGACAGAGCCTCTATAATGACGGCTTGAATCTTTCTTTCCAGATTCAACATGGACGCCATTAATGGTTTCTTTTTTATCCATTTTTGTTCCGGCAGAGGCACCGAGAGCAAAGAGGCAGCTGGTGGTAAGAAGTAACTTATAAATTGCCATATCATTCCTTCGATAGTGGAAACTCTATTCTAACTTTTAAACGGCGAAATTTAAGCAGGGAAAATCTTTCGCTTCCTGCGGAACCAGAATGTATGATGCGGCTCGTTATTTAGCCGCATCTTCTTGAAATTTAGAAAATGTTAGGGAAACGACACGAAACTGTAATATTTTTGTTGGCCAGATCTGAGCTGTTGATGACAGAGCGGTAGGTTGAGGCCCAGCGAGGAGATGAATCCGGCCACAGATCAACTTCCAGCCGAACACCGCCACCCGTGTAAGTGATGTAGTTAAATCCACGAGTCCGGCGAGAAGTTACATTGTAATCAAACACAGACTCTTCATTATTAGCTTCATTCACGATCAATTTAGCAGATTTAAAAACCATATTCGAAGGAAAAGGCTCTTCTACTTCAAAAACAAAATCTTTTCCATCAGTCTTACCTTCACATTCAACTTCATTGAATTGGGCAAAAGCTGAGAAAGAAAGCAGAAAAATGGCAGCGGTTAAAAAGTGTTTCATTTGAGACCTCATTGTTAAATAAACTAATCGATCACTAGATAATTAATTGATACTACCTCATACACCCTTTCACCAGAGGGGACTTGGATTATCACCTCATCTCCAACAATTTTACCCAGTAATCCTTTCCCTATGGGGGATTGCCAGCTGATCCGGCCTTTCGCAGTATCGACCTCATCGACGCCTACTATTGCGAATTCCTTAATAAAACCGTCCTCATCCTCAATTTTGACAGTTGCGCCGAACTGGATTTTACAGCTCTCCATCTTAGATGGATCAACAACCTGCGCCTGATCCAGGCGCCCACTTAAAAAGCGGATGCGCCGGTCAATCTCTCTGAGGCGCTTCTTGCCGTAGATATAGTCCGCATTTTCAGACCGGTCCCCATTGCTGGCCGCCCACTGAACGAGTTTTGTGATTTCCGGTCTTTCTATTCGAAGGAGGTGTTCCAGTTCGCTCACAAGTTTTTGATGGCCTTGTGGAGTCATGTAATTTTTTTTCTCAGGGATCATTTACTCGAGTTCTTTTAAGGCTTCAAGAATCGTCTCTTTGAAATCTTCCGGGCAATTTCCAGATGAAGCGAAGTTTTTAATTTCCGGTAAAGGAGCAATTGAAGTTTTCTGATTGAGATAGTCGTCGATTTTTTCAATCAAAGTGTCGAGCTCTGGATTGGCCGTTTCAGTTTTTTCAGCAAGGGCAGCCTGGAGGAGAAAATTGAGAACAATGGGAGTTTTATTTTCCTCATACTGAACAATCTTTCGTTTTTGATAAAAATAATAAAGCACTCCCAAAAACGAAAGAAATCCTATCTCAAGCGCAAAATTAAACCACAAACTATCTGTCATAGATTTAATGATCTCAAAGGAGAGAGGTTTAGTCGACTATTTTGCAAGCCTCTGGATTTTGGTTGTAAAGATTTTTGAAGAGATCTTTAACCCTCTTCAGCAATTTTCCGATAAGAAGGTAAGAGCTGAGGAGCAAATCCATGAACCACGCCATTGGAATAAAAGACCTTTTAAAATCGACTCCACTTACTGAAGACTTCTTCACGGGTTTGGGTCCTTTTCAATTGAATTTCATTGAGATGTGCTTCAAAAGATCTCTCGATGAGCAGATAGGCATGATGTCAGAAATTGAGTTTGGCAATTATCAAATTTTTCTCAAATACAAGAGCGAGTACCAGGAAGATTTCTACCCTGAGTTAAAGAACCACAAGAAAGCTTCCTAAGCTCCAAGACTCTGCTATTATTTTCCTTATCACAGATAAGGAAAAGCTTCATGACCATTTCACACTGGTTAAGGCCTCATCAATTTACCAGCCCTGATATGACAGCAGACATTGTTATTGTTGGCAGTGGATACGTTGGTCTCTCTACGGCATGGTGGCTCTCCGAATACCGTCCGGATCTGAAAATCATTGTTCTTGATCGATCACGACTGGGGGCCGGTGCCAGTGGACGTAACGCTGGTTTTTTAACCAAAGGAAGTGCTTCCTTCTATAAAAAGCTTCACAAGCAGTGGGGCCAGGAAAGTGCCAGAAAGCTTTTTAAGTTTGCAGAAGATTCTCTGAGTCTGGTTGATCAGCATATTCTTAAATCTTCTCCTGAAATAAAATTTGAAAAAACGAACTCACTTACCTTGTTTCAGACGGAAGCCCTTAAGCAGTCCTGGGAAGAGGAGAGTTTTCGTCCGGGTGATTATAATTTTGAGTGGAAGAGCGCCGAGGATTTGAGCTCTTCTTTGAGTTCAACTTTTTTTGGGGCTTATGAAAATTCTCCAGAGTACAAAATTGATCCTTTTCAGCTTTTGAGCTCATTAAAAAAATCCCTCGAGGCCAGAAAAATTCAAGTCATCGAAAATCTTTCTGCATTTTCCATCACCGCTGAGGGAGTTTCCACCGAGATAAATTTCATTAAATGTAGTCAGGTGATTCTGGCCATGAATGGATACTTGCCTCAGTTTCATGATGCTTTTAAATCAATTGTTAGGCCTTACCGCGCACAGATGATGGCGGTGGAACTTGAAAATGATATTGATTCTTCTGCGCTTCATTACGACTCCCCTGAAAGAGTTTACTGGCGAAAATCGAGCGATAAAATTCTTCTCATTGGTGGAAAGAGAATTTTGGATGAAGCGGGTGAGGTGGGGGATTTTGATAAGATCTCCGGGACCATTCAGACAGGGCTTGAGGCTTACATCACAGAAGTTCTCAAGGTGAAATTCAAAGTGATCAACAGGTGGTCTGGGATCATGGGGTTCACTGAACACGAGTTGCCTTTTGTAACAAAGATACAATCACCCCTTGAAGGTTACGCCATCGGTGGCTTTAGTGGACATGGAATGGGATTCGGCTTCAGGTCTGCGCAAGAGATGGCCCAGCTGGTTACGGGGACTATCTCCAAAACATTGTTTGATGAACTCATGCCGGTAAAAATAAAATTATGAAAAAAAGAAACATCGCTGCACTCCTTCTCCTTATTGGAGTTTGTATTTTTGGCTACTTTGTCTTCACGAAATTTAAGTGGGGAGCTAGCGGGCCAAGTCTTTTAAGCCTCTCTTTGGATAATTCTATCGAGAGTCTTGATCCTGCCAAAGCTTACAGTGATGACTCACTCGTCGTTTCCTCGCAGGTGATGGAGCCTCTTTACCAGTATCATTACTTAAAAAGACCTTATGAAATTCAGCCCCTGGTGGCAGAGGCCCTTCCTCAGATTGATCAAAAAGGACTTATCCTAAAAATTAAACTCAAGAGCGGCATTGCTTTTCATCCACATCCCGCTTTTAAAGGGAAGAAGAGACTTTTAAAAGCTCAGGATTTTGTTGTCCAGTTTAAAAGACTGGCGATGGAGTCATTAAAAAGTCCTGGGAAGAGTCTTTTCGCGGGATTGATTAAGGGCTTTGATGAATTCGGAAAAAATATCAATGAAGACTGGAGAAATATTCCTTCAACAGATCTTCCCGGGGTAGAGGCGCTTAATGATCAGACTCTGGTAATCCGCATGACTCGTCATGAACCAAATATGATCTATTATCTGGCCTTGAATTTTGTTGTTCCGGTCCCCTGGGAATTAGTGGAGGCTCTTGAAAATAAACTCGACCATATTTTAGTGGGAACAGGACCCTATGAATTTATAGGATTGACTCAAAATTATTATGAGATGAAGAAGTTCACAAAATATAGACCTGATTTTTACCCAAGTTCGGGTGACCGCTACGCGAATGTTGAAAAACTTCTGGATTCATCGAAAGAAAAGATTCCTTTTATCGATTCTATCAGATTCTACATTACATCTCAGGAAGCTGAACGTTGGGATATGTTCCTGAATCATGATATCGACCTGTTAACTGTGCCTAAAAGCTTTATTCCGAAGCTCTATAACTCTAACGGTGAATTAAGCAGTGAACTTAAAGACCATGAAGTAAAACTTAAACACTTTCCCATCCTCGCCAACCGCTGGCTGGCGTTTAATATGAAACACCCTCTGGTAGGGAAAAATGATTTTCTTCGTCGTGCCATAGCCTATGCCATCGATTATTCCAAGTATGTGCAGGTCCTTTCTCAGAATACGAATCTCAGAGCAAATTCAATATTAGTCCCTGGTATTTCAGGTTATCTTCCTGCTAAGGCTTTTAGGTTTAAGTATGATCCTTCACTGGCCCGGGAATATTTGAAGCAGGCGGGATTTACCAAAGACAAAATGCCAACGATTGTTTATTCGACCCGGGGAAATCAAAGTATCCAGCTAACAGAAGCGGAATTCATTAAAGCTCAACTTGAAGCCATTGGTCTTAAAGTCGAAATAGAGGTTTTGGACTTCACAAATTTTATCCGTAAAGGTCGGGCCGGAGAGCTCATGTTTTTTACTGATAACTGGCTTTTCGATTATCCTGATGGCGAAAATATTCTGCAACTATTAGTGTCGCGGAACTTTCCTGGAATAAATAAGTCCGCCTACTCAAATCCACGTATTGATTCTCTTTATGATGAATTGAAACAAACAACGAACCTGGATCAACGAGATAGAATTATTCACCAAATGGAGGAAATTGTTTTTGATGACCTCCCGTGGATTCCAATGATGTATGAGAGTTCGTTTGTTATTCAGTATCCTGAAATCAAAAATTTCAGAAAGTCATCTATCATCAGAAACTATGTAAAATATCTTAAATTAGAGAGATAATTATGAAACTTGAAAACATTGCCCAATCTTTAAAAGATGCGATTTATAAAGAAGGCCATCCGGAAGTATTCATTCGCAAAAAAAGATTAGAAGATTTAAGAAAAGTCATTCTCAAATACGAGTCAGAAATCTCTATGGCGCTTAAACAAGACCTTGGGAAATCAACTTTTGAATCTTACACGACAGAGATTGGATTCATACTTGAAGAAATAGGCCACACTCTGAAGCATCTGGAGGAATGGGTTAAAGTTAAAAAAGTTAAAACGCCTCTGACCCTGTTCCCCGGGCGAAGTTCAATTCATGCAGAGCCTTACGGAGTGGTAATGATTATTTCACCATGGAATTATCCGTTTCAATTGTGCCTCTCTCCATTTATTGGGGCCATAGCCGGAGGAAACCGTGTCGTTGTGAAGCCATCTGAGTTTGCTCAGGAGACTTCTGGAATGATAAAAAAAATTATCAGCGAAGTGTTTAAAGAAAATGAGGTCGTGGTAGTTGAGGGAGGACTTGAAGAAACTCAGATTCTGCTCAAGCAAAAATTTGATTATCTCTTTTTCACAGGCAGCACGGCCGTCGGTAAAGTGATGATGAAAGCCGCGGCTGAACATTTAACACCTGTGACTCTGGAGCTTGGAGGAAAAAGCCCATGCTTAATTGAGGAGTCGGCCAATATCGATGTGGCAGCAAAAAGAATTGCCTGGGGGAAATTTATGAATGCAGGTCAGACCTGTGTTGCCCCAGACTATATCTTAGTTCCAACGAAGCTCCAGGATCAGTTTATTGAGAAACTTAAAAAACATATAAATCAGTTCTACAGCGGAGAGATTAAGAGCTCTGAGGATTATGCGCGCATTGTAAATAACCGTCACTTTGACCGTTTAAAATCTCTCATTATTGAAGAAAAAGTAGTCATTGGCGGCGAGATGAGTCGCGAGGAAAATTTCATTTCTCCGGTTGTTATGAAGAATGTGGAATGGACAGATAAGGTCATGGAAGACGAAATCTTTGGGCCTATTCTTCCTATCATTCCTTATGATGACTTAAATGATGCGATTAAGAATATTTTATCCTATCCCAAACCTCTGGCCTTCTACTTTTTTTCTGAAAACCTCAGACTCCATAAATCCGTGATCTCGAAAGTTCCATTTGGTGGAGGATGCATCAACGATACGGTGGTTCATTTAGCAAATCCGAATTTACCGTTTGGAGGAGTTGGGACATCGGGGATTGGGAGCTACCACGGACAGAAAAGCTTTGATACGTTTACGCATTATAAGTCTTTGTATCAACAGGGAACGCTGGTGGATATCCCATTGAGATACCCACCTTACAACGATAAAAAACTTAGCTGGATTAAGCTTTTTTTACGTTAGAGCTTAAAACTGGCATCATACCATGGCTGGACTGTGTGCTGGTAAGAGGCAACCGTTCGGTCTTGGGCCGGTGATTTCATGTATGCATAGTGAGTTGATGCCGCTACTGCGAACATAAAGAAAAATCCCACAGTACAAATATCGCTGAATTTCCAAGTCATTGTGACCCTCCGTGATTGATTGATAGGAGACTTATCGGCTTGGCTTTCAAGAAGTTAATCAGTTTGCGGCCCAAAACAATAAAATTCACAGGTTAGGGGGCTTTTGCCCATTGCCGGGACTCTCAAGAATGATCTAAAATGATCCTCATTATCCGTTAACTTAAAAGGCACTCTGGTGAAGCATCTCGTTGTTCTAATAGGGCTCATGCTCAGTTTTACCACAACTACTTATGCGCAACTTTTGAAAGAAAAAGTTCTCATTGGTCGTGTGGAGTGGGTCAGTCTTCCTGATTTCAAAATCCGTCAAAAGGCCCGCATCGATACGGGTGCCAAAACGACTTCCATGCACGCCACTAATATCGAAGAGGTTCAGCAGCGTGGCGAACTTTTTGTGAAGTTTCAAACTTTTAATTCAGAAAATAAAGTTGTTGAGCTTGTCAGAAAAGTCGACACCACTCAAAGAGTTTCAAACACCGCAGGTTCTGTTTCTCGTCGTTA
>DLGL01000105.1:0-579 GCA_002482685.1 Bacteriovoracaceae bacterium UBA7695
CAAATCACATCGTTATGTCACGCTTTCATGTTCATAGAAAAAGTGACGATATTTTCCACATCTATAAAGATATTGGTCACAAGGGGACAGTGGGAGTAAATCTCAACATTGATTCTTTAGTCCCGGTTCTATCAATTTCGTTTAAAAAAGCCGGCGGTCACGCCAGGGTTCAGTACTATACTTTGGACCTGAATAAAGAGAACCCTGAGGCGCTTAATAATGCTCAGGCGCTTCGTTCGGCCATCGTTCATTCTTCAACTAAAGATATGGAAGATAAGGGTATAAAACCCTACGTCCTTGCTCACTCGTTTAAGGAGTCCACCCCTTCAGTTAACCTACTTTTCTGGCAGATGACAGGCCAGAACTCATCGACCGATATTACCGTTACTAACCCGGAAGGGGATAAGAAGTTCTTCCGCAGGCACTACTTTGGGAACACCAAGGGCCGCAACTACCAGGCCTATGTGAACTCCGTCATCAACCACTGGGTTGGCATGCTATTTGATAAAGGAGCTGGACTATCTGAAGCAACGGGAACTAACCCTGGCTACTCTTTTAAAGGGCAGGCACAGACTAAGT
>DLGL01000105.1:612-49881 GCA_002482685.1 Bacteriovoracaceae bacterium UBA7695
GAGAAGTTTTTAACTTTAGATCAGGAGTTGGATGAAAAAGGGGATGTTATAGAGCCGTTCGTAAGTATCTCTCGCGTATGGAATGGATGGAGCATCACTCGCGCTAAGGCCGAGGAGCTTCTGGAAACAATCCGTCACCAGTATAAGGTGCAGTTCTTTAATGCCCCGGCCCTGAATGATACGAGCAAGATATTCATGTATAGCATCAACGTTAACATGTTTTTTTATCAGCGCGGTCTTGAGCACCTTTTGAGTCTTGATGATAATAAAATCAAGCGCATTTTTCTTGAGAATCAAATGCAGAACTCACTTGTGATCAATCCTGTTATTGAACCAGAATCTGAAACAGAAGATTATGACTCCGACAAATACACAGATACAGGGGTGAATAAATTCCTGAGACTACTTAGACGCTATAAGCGCCTTGACCTGAAAAATAAAGATGACCGTGCTAACAAAAATCTTCTTAAGGCCCTGAGCTTTATGGAGAAGTCAGTTTACTTGCCAGGAATTGTTAAACTTGTTGGCGGAGAAGAGAACATTTACGTGACTTCAAAAATTGATGGCTTCCGTGAAGGTGATGAGGATGGAAGAAATCCTATTCACGCTAACACTGTTGGTGAAATTGGTGCTCAACGTGTACTTGGACCTGTAGTTCAAATGCAAAAGACAACAGATATGCTGGCCGGTGAGTTTTTTATTAACTGGATGATGCAGAGGTTAATCTAATATGAAAGCTCTTCTTCTCACCCTGCTATTAGCATCATCTTTTGCCGAGGCTTCACGCTTTGTGGTTGAGGCCAACCACAAGCTTTCAGCTAAACAGATGGCTCAGATGAAGGGGCTCACAATTGAAGCCTTCGCCGATATTGATCATCCTTATTTTTCCCGCCTTTACACAGTATCGGGAAATATATCGAAAGCAGAACTTGAAAAGAGATCATGGGTTAAAAATATTGAAAACACAATTGAGCTCTCCCGCATGTCTCTTGAGCCGGGCCAGAATCCTGAGCGTCTGGTTCAGGATGAGCTTCTTCCCTACCAGTGGTCTTTACTTAACCAGGGTCAGACATACGTTCGTGAAAAAGATGATATTCATAATATTCCTCTGATTGGTGTTGAGGGAAAAGACATTGGCTGGAAATCAATCTATCAGTCTCTTCCTAAAGGGCGCACTATCGTAGCGGTCCTGGATTCAGGTGTTGATCTTAGTCACCCGGATCTGGTTAACAACCTTTGGAAAAATGAAAAAGAGTGTGGGAAAGATTCAAGCGTTGATAATGATAAAAACTCTCTGCCTGGTGACTGTGACGGTTGGAACTTTACTGAATCAATTAATTCTCCAGAAGCAAAACTTCCTCAGGATATGGATGGTCACGGATCTCACGTGGCAGGCCTTATCGCCGCTTCACAAAACGGTGTAGGGATTGTTGGGGTTAACCCTAATGCTCTCATTATGCCAATTAAGGTGATGAAAGATTCTAATTCAAAATCTGACATCGCAGCTTCTGAATCTTTTGCTAAAGGAATTATCTACGCCACTAATATGGGTGCTCACATCATCAACCTTAGTCTTGGCTGGCCCCGCTCCC
Organism: Bacteriovoracaceae bacterium UBA7695; assembly: GCA_002482685.1. GTDB lineage: Bacteria > Bdellovibrionota > Bacteriovoracia > Bacteriovoracales > Bacteriovoracaceae > Peredibacter. The sequence continues at coordinate 2,205 of DLGL01000105.1, forward strand.
TTGAAACTAAACACCTTCGCGATGCTGTTGGATATGCTCTTTCTCAGAATGTTATATTAGTGGCCGCAGCTGGAAATAATAATTCTTCTGAGCCTCTTTTTCCCTGTGCGTATGATGGTGTGATCTGTGCCGCTGCTTCAACGCTGGATGGATCATTCGCAGGCTTTTCAAACTTTGGTGGCCACGTGGATGCCATTACTCCGGGAGAAGGCATCCTGAGTCTTTACCCAACTGCTTTTGAGCCAGAGTTTTTCTCAATCCCTGGCTACGATATTAAAAGTGGAACTTCTCAGTCGGCCCCCATCCTGGCAGGAATGATATCAATTCTTAAGGCGCAGAAACCTGACCTGACTATTAACGAAGTTTATGCCCGTCTCTACGCCAGTGCTCAGAACCCTGATAAGAAAAAATTTATTCTCGGCGGGAAAGCGACATGGGACTCACTTGCTAAGGAAGTGGATGGAGCTGTTGTCCGCCCGGTTCTTAAACGAGTACGACAGATTGTTGTTTCTGGTGAGAACTCGAATACTAAACTTATCATTCCTTTTCGTAACTACGGACTTATTTCAAAAAATATCCAGGTAAAAGTTGAAAGTAGCTCAGCAGGAGTTGAGTTTGAAGATTCGGCCCTGGCCCTTGATATGCTTGAATCTGGTGATGATAAGGATCTTGTTTTTCCTGTTAGGATTTCAAGCTTTAACGCTGAAAGCAGCATCCAGATCAAAGTGACTGTCTCAAATGAAGAAGGCGAGTATGTCTACCTGAATGACATTCCAGTTGTAAGAGATGTCCGCTCAGAAGTTGGATTTAAAAAATCAACTTTCAGCTTCACTGGCACTCCGATTCCAATGGGAAGAGTTGAAGAAGGGAAGATTATTAACTTCATCAGTCCCATTTCGTCTTACAGCAAAAATTCAACTCTTCAGTATTTCACCCGTAAAATGGATGCGACAACTCAGAGTGCTGAACTTTCAGTCTTTACTCGTACAGGGAGTGAGTTTAAAGAATCTGCCCGCAAGATTGTTATTCCTAATTACAGTTCAATGGTTAATTTTATCCGTCAGGACTTAAACTTTGACGGCAAAGAGGATTTTGTTCTTCATGTCGTGAGAGAAGTTGAGAAAGTTAAATTTTTTGAAATTTATTTTTACAATAGTGAACTTCAACCGCTTTGGAGTGAATTTCCTTCGGCGAAAGTTACTATTGACCTACTAATCCAGAAGATGAACGACTTAAGTTTTATCCGCATGAATCACGCCACGCTTGGTGACATCATGGTTCGGGCATTCTTTACGGTTGGTCAGATTCCTAAAATTGACCAAAAACAAGATTTCTTCCAACGTTGGGACGGCAGCAGAGAGTCTCGCCTGTACTACCTTGAGCCACAAATTGCTGAGAAAAACCTTCGCATCCGGACTCTTATGACTAGAGAGTGGAAAGAAGAAGTTAAAAAAGCGATCAATGCAAAATGGAATGATACTGTTTTAGTTGAAAATATTCTTCCTACAAGTCTTAAAGATGCCCAGGAAGGAAAAGTTCGCTTGATTTTTAGTGTTGGCCAATCAACACGCCGTCAGATCTTTATTTCGACTTTTGACGTTTCAAAAAATCTAATGGGCAAGGCCCTGCCGCAAATCGTTCTTCAAACTGAAGAAGTGGACACTCTTCTTTCAATTTCAAAAAATGGATTAGAAGCGACCGGTGATACCTACATGAACGTTTATGACCGCTCTCGGGTAAAAATTGTTTCAACCCAGAACGATGCTCAAGCCTCTCAACTTAATTACTCTCATGTTTCAGAAACCGATCTTATTGTGGGCCACATCGCAAGTTTTGAAGACGGTAACAAGCGTCTTTCTATAATCCAGACACGTGATGAATTAATCAGCCTCTCAACTGAGAATGGCCAGGTGGTGAGAACCTCGCGTCCTAAGCTTCGCTACAGTTTCTTTTCGGCCCGGGTTCTCTCAGAAATGTACCGCCCGGTAACCTATAAGCGAGACGGGGAGCAGTCGGCTGCACTTTATGTCGACTCAACGGCCGTAACCGCTAACCGCGTTTACCTGTTTGAAGAGCAGGCCGGAAAACTCGTCTCTTCGATTAAAAACTCTCTGGTTGTACCCGCTAACTGTAAGGCCATGGATCCAACTTTCTCGGCAGGCAGTGGAACGCATGAGTTTGTTTTTCTTTGTCTTGAAAACAAAGAATGGGCAATTCGAACATACGATATGAAATAATTTATTCTGCCATGCTTTATAAATACCATAGTCATTTTGTCTCCATTGGTGGTGCCATTTCAGCACCAATTCTTAAAAGATTGTGGAGTTCAGGGCCACAATGGGTCCGGAATTTTTGGCAAGCAAATTGCTCTTGTCAAGTTTACACGGTACAGAGCAGGACGCGACTTAGTGTGTTATAAAAATCGCACTTATTAAACTTTTAGAGTGAAAGCTCTATTTATATTTTTGAAAAAGGGAATGCTATGAAAATGCAAAAAAGTCTCGCTCTCCTAGCTACAGTTTCACTTCTTGGTCTATCAGTTGCTTGTAGTGACCGTTACGAAGAAGGCATCTCTGTTGGTAAAGCTCAAGGTTATGACGAAGGTTACGACGATGGTTACCTTGATGGTGACGATGCTGGATATGCTCGTGCTGAAGTTTACTTCGCATCTGCAACTTACCAAAACGGATTTAACGATGGTAAGGCCTCTGGTTTAGCTACTGGTTACACTAACGGTTATGCTGTTGGTAAAACTGATGGTGTTGCCATTGGATATAACTCTGGTTACAGCGCTGGATACGATGATGGTTATGATGATGGTATTCTTGATGGATACGACATGGGCTACGACGATGGTCTAGCTGATGGTTACGATATGGGCTACGACGATGGTATGCTTGATGGATACGACATGGGCTACGATGATGGTCTAGCTGATGGATACGATATCGGTTACGATGATGGTTTTGATGATGGTTACGGTTTCTCTGTAGGTGCTACGAAGTCACTTAAAGGTTATGCAAATATCCTTTCTATGGCCCACAACGATATGTTTGATTACTCAAAAATCGCTGCTCCTAAAGCAACTGCTCGTGGTCTTGTAGCTAACGGAAAACTTCTTTTCGAAGAAACTTCTCTTACTAACAAAGACACTCTTAAGAGAGCTGCTGTTGTTGAGCAATACCTTGTAGTAGAAATGGCTAAACAAGTTAAATCTAAGTTTGGTCTTTCAGCTGAACGTTCACTACAAGTTGCAAAAGCTTCTAACCATTTCCGTAAGAACGCTGCTAACGGTCTTTCTAGCGAAGATACATCAGCATACGTTTCTGAAATCATCGGAACTGACCTTAAATCTATCGAAGCTGCTCACGCTGCTGGTGATATGAAGTCTGTTCTTGAAGTTGCTGCTAAGAAAAACGGCACAACTGTAGAAAAAATGGCTGAAATGATTGCTAAAAACTTCATCTAGTTTTTAAATAAATGAACAAACAAGAAAGGGCCCTTAACGGGCCCTTTTTTTATTTCTTTTAGAGAAGGGCCTTGCAGGCCGCAGAGACTTTCGAGGCATTTTCTTTCAAACACTTAATCACCAGTCCATTCTGAAATGGGGCCTTAGGGCAAAGCTTCAATCGGTCAGCTTCACAGAGCTTAACCATACTTTGAATTTTGCCAGCTTCTTTTACACGAAATTGTTTGCATGAAGGGGAGAGTTCTTTCTCGTTAATCTCAAGACAGCGGTGTTGCTCACCGGATGAAATTCCTGGTTTGCAGTGCTTGCGCAGATCTACGTAGCAAGGATTAGATTTTTCTTTTTCCATCTCTTTGTTTACAACCGCCTTACAGGCCGGTGAAAGGGAAGAGATCTTTTTCTCCATACATTCATGGATCTCGTGAAATCGAATCTGAGTCGGGCAGAACTTCTCAGTTTCATCAAAGCAGGGATTGGACTTCTTCATGTCCGCAATCCGTTTATCCGTCTTCTTCTGGCAGAATCCACTAAGCTTAGCGCGATTTTTGATCAAGCAGCGGCCAGTAGAGGCGTCTGATTCCGAAACCGTCGTATAACAGGTATTAACGATATCCTGGGCACAAACGTCCTTAACGATGATGTTGGGCTTTTTCTTTTTGAAATCGGCCAGGCACTTAGCCCCCAGACGAGATTCATTTTTCATCAGGCAGTACTCAAGCTTGCGGTTGACGGCCGGAATATCTGCGCACATTTCAGTGAGCTCATCAAAACAAGGATTGTTACCTAAAGTTTTTGTCCTGAAGGCTTTCAAATCTTTTGAGCAGGCAGCAGAGAGTTGTCCCTCGTAATTCATCAAGCACTTGGCCAGCTGGCCTTTGCCAGGGTCAGTATTGGCACAAAACTTTTTAGCATCAGCATCGCACTCACTTCCCGCATAGGCCCCAAAGGAGAGGACAAGGAGAAGAGTTGTTAGAAATTTCATTTCAAAGTCCCTTTAAGGTAATTAAGATTTCTTTTTGCAGTGATCATCACTACAACAAGCCTTTTTGGATTCTTTTTTGCACTCTTCTTTAGAGCAGGCCGCCTTAGCATCTTTGCTGCAGCATGACTTCTTGTGGTGAGAGCAAGCGCCGAGGGATAGGAGAGTCGAGAGAGTTAGCAAAGTGATCAATTTCATGATTATTCCTCACATGTTGGAAAATGTTGGCTAGACGTTAAGTGATGTAGTCCTATTATATAAGAAGCACCATTTTATACAAAATCTATAATCACCGGAAGATTTGGAGTTCACTTGAGTAAATTGATCGGATTCATTGCCCTTATTTTTACCACTGCGGCCCTGGCGGACTCAGTAACACTTCACCTTTTTAAATCTCCTAAGGGCATCAATTGGTCCACTCCATGGACGATGACTTATTCAACGTTAAAAAATTCAATCATTAATACTCATGGCAAACGCCCCTTTGCTATTAGCCACGTTTTTGTTGAAGTAAAATGTGATTCTACGGGCGAGCACATCCTTCGTGGTCAGACCTCAACGGATGACTCTAATGAAAGAGAGCTGTTGTTTAAATTAAAATACGGCATGGGAGTCATGTTCCATACTTATGCCGGGAAATATGAAAAAGAAGCTGAAATCCTCAATGATATGGCCCCTTATGAAGGGTCCACTCGTCGTGGAACTTTTACCGCTCTTATTAACCCTGCATCTTGCCAGCGGCTTCTTCAGTGGGAACGTGAATATGATGCCAGTGGTGACTGGAACATGTACTCAGGTCTTCAGTCCGATCCTCTGAAAGGAGAAGGCTCAGGTTGTTCTGCCTATGCAATGAGCTTTATGAAAACAGCAGGCATTCTTGAGCCCTTCACGAATGAGTGGAAAAACATCATCGATGTTCCGAAACGTTTTGTCGGTGGACCTCTAACCGGTAATAGAGTTAACGTCACAAAACTTCTTTTTCATCCTGGGGCCAGATGGAATAATAAAGAGCCGCACATTCATCTTGAAGCCTGGAACCCGGAAAATATGCTCAGATGGGTTCAAAAGACTCATGACCTGGTTAAGTCGGGGAGCAGTGTTGAGGGCTATGACATTAAAATTGAAACTCTAAAAAATCAAAAGTCAGTCATTGTTGATCTTCGCCACCGAGCAACTCCGCAAGGGCCTATCTGGATTCGTTAGTCAATGTACGAAGCAGTTGGTGGTCAGGCAGTTATTGATAAACTTGTAGATGATTTTTATTTCATCATGGCCACAGATCCATTAGCTGCCGATTGTCTTAGAACTCATGAAGGAAAAGATCTTTCTGAATCTGCACACAAATTAAAATTTTTTCTTTCAGGTTGGTTGGGTGGCCCTCAACTCTACCTGGAAAATTTCGGGCATCCGAGGCTTCGCATGCGGCACAGTCCGTTTCCCATAGGCCAGACCGAAGCAGAACAGTGGCTCTACTGCATGAAAAAGGCCCTCTCACAATCAAGCATCGCTCCCGATGTAGAGGCTCAGGTTTTTGGCGCCTTTGTTCAGGTGGCGACGATGCTTATCCGTTAATAAATCCGTGTTTGAATAAAGAGAAGGCGAGCTCTTGAAGTTTTTTGAGTTTAACCTGAACGATGGGATCTTCCAGACCCAGAGGAAAATATTTAAGATCGGTGTGAAGACTTTTTGGATTATCCATCAGGAGAATATGCTCCTCAAAAGATAGTTTTCCCACCCACACACTTCTTAGATCCGCCTGATAAAACTGCATGTGGTAGAGGAGTTGAATCATACCATGGAGGTAGAGAAGCTCTTTAGTAAATGCCATTCCGCCTTCAAGGGGAACACCTCTAAAAACTCTTAGGGCCAGTTTGAAGGCATCGAGCTCCTCCATTTGGTGATGTCGCAAAAATGCATACACGTCCTGGATATTAGATCCCCGTTCGGCCATGGAAGTGGCCAGATGGCGAAGGATGACTTTACTCCACCGCTCATGAGTCATGCTGCCGGTAATGATTTCTGTCAATATGGCGAGCCCTTCCTGAAGAAAGGTCGTTCTGGGTGACCAGGTTCCCAACCAGGGGTGCTCAGTCTGAGCAGCGCCATTTAACGATGTACCCAGATGGGCCCAGCCTTCATGCACCAAAAAAATATCAAGGTGCTGAGTTGAATATGATTTATGAGGATTGAGTTTGAGAATTTTTCTTCCGGCCGATGAATCTGAAAGAAGTGATGAGGAAGGTCTTACATCGACATCAGTGTCATTAAAAGTTTCAAGTAATCGGTTTTTTAAATACTGTCGGGCCTCTTCACCTTTAAGTGTTGTCTCACTCTCATCAGGCACACAATACTGAGGAATCTGTTCTAAAAAGTATAAAAAGGAATTGTTCTGGGTTGTCGGATGAGATGTCCCATAGAGTTTTATGCAATGATCATAGAAAAAAACGTTGTCAAAATTTTCCATCATGGAGAGCAGGGTGTGATAGTCCTCAACCCGCTTTGTGAATATTCTCTTCATCGATGGGTGCAAATCTGCATGGGCCAGGTCAGTTAAGAATTTATCCATGGCCTTGCGCTTAGCAAGCACATCGACGCCGAAAGGCACGCTCACGTCTTCAAGTTCGACAATGAAATTCTGGTGCTGTGGGAATAGCTTAGTCAACTGGTCGAGTGGATAGCGGGGATGACCCAGAAAACTTAAGTCCCTGGCGATCTCTTTAAGCCGATAAGAAAAGTCAGCAATAGGCCCATTGTTCATATATGTTCTATCGGTAAGAAAATGATGGAATTGACACAAATTTCAAGCGCTATAATGGAAGAATGAAAACCTTTATTTTTACTCTGATGTTTATCTCAACTTCCTCTTATGCAGGATACGGCAAACCCCAGCTTCTGGCCCGCTATTCTGGTGCTGATGCCTTTAATGCTCCTGAGGGATTGTACTGTTTTGGTTCAGAACCTGCGGCCAGCATAGACGGGGTCTTTTTAGGCTGCCAGGATGAAAATGGTTTTTTAATGATGAAATGGAATTCTTCTCCTTCCATCATTGCCAGATCCGAGAGGTCCCAATTCTCTCATCCTAAAGAAGTGAATGGTAAAATCAGTTGGTATGAATTTAACGAAGCGGGAGTTCAAAGGGCCTTTGAAGAACAAGATGGCGTTCAAAAAATTATAGACCTAAAAAATTTGGGCCCGGTTTTTTCCATGGTGGATTCATTTACACCTGGTAAGGATGGCAGCTACGTCTACCGGCTGCAACTGGAGGCTTCAAAAAATCTCAACCTCTGGCAGAATCATTCCATAAGTACACTCTCTGTAGGGGAAGCGGCCCATATTTTTCCTCCCTCTTCATCACATCAAGGGGATCTCATCGCCAAAATTCGCAGAGGTTCAATTGATGAGTCATCTGCCGATGAGCTCATGGTATGGGATGGGTCTTATAAAACGGTTCTGAAAGACCGGGATGCTGATGCTACTTCTTCAGTAAAAGCGTTTCGTCATCAGTATGCCATTGATCAGGACGAAGTCGCTTTAGTGCTGACTGATTCAATAGGTGAGGCGATGGTTCTGATTAAAAACGGCGTCACTAAAGTTGTCGCACGGGCCGGTAGAGACTTATTGAGTTTTGATTATTTTTCTCCAAAACTTAGAGAGGGAGTTTTACTGTTTAGAGGGATGGATTTTCAAAAACGCAAAGTTCTCTATCTTTACGAAAAGGGGCTGCTTCGCCCACTTCTCACACAAGGAGATACGGTTCATACAGATAAAGGTGTGGCCGTGGTAGATTATAAAAATCAAGATGCCATATTTTATGGGGCCCTGGCATAGGAGCGGGCGGAGAAATTTATCAGCAAGCGACACTCACTGATGCTGATTCGAGTATGACGCTTCTCGGTATAGGTCTTATTGTCTTTAAGAGGGAGTAGTTTTTGCCTCCTTGGTCTAAAAGTTTCTCGGAACAGGAGTGTGACTTAAAATAAAAGAAAAGGTCTTTTATGAAAACACTCCTCATCGCTTCCGTGGCATTGCTATCAACTGTTGCACAGGCCAGTTGTAAATTACCTAAAAACGAAAAGATCATTATTGGCTGCTCCTATAAGTGTGATTTTTTCACGCGCTCTCGGCTCAAAGCTGCCGGTGCTCGACTTGGCTACAAAGTAAAAGTTGTCAACCTGAGCTCAAATAAAGATATCAAGGCATCATTGGACGGAGTCGACTCTGTTCTCATTCCTGGTGGTGCAGATATTCATCCTAAGTATTATCTCAAAAATGTTACACCTGAACTTCGTGAATACACTTTGGCCAATCTGGATTTGGTGGAATTTACCGAAGAGGGGAAGAAGCGCGATGTCTATGAGTACACGCTTCTCAAAAAAATTCTTAGTAAAAAAAACGAATACAGTAAGCTCCCAGTCCTGGGCATCTGCCGAGGCATGCAGATGATGTCAGTTGCCCAAGGCATCCCATTATACCTCGATATCAAAACGGAGCTTGGCATACCTAATCGCCGTTATAAATTTGATCGTATTCACATTACAGAAGAAAATAGTTTAATGCAGTCTCTGTACGGCAATAAAAAGTTCTCAGGTTTTCAAATGCACCACCAGGGTATACGGGTAGATTATTTTGAGGCCCACAAGGCCGAGTATCCGGATGTCGTTGTGTCATCGTTTTCGAATAAAAATACAGTTGCTGAATCAATTGAATATAAAGGGATGACCGCCTTAGGTGTTCAGTATCATCCGGAGAAGTCTCTTCCTAAAGCTACCTATCCCATATTCAAATGGTTTTTAACCAAAGCTTGCGAATTTAAGAAATCTTCAAAGGACACTCTATGAAAAAACTTATCCTCTTTAGTTTAATCCTTTCAGGTGCGGCCCACGCCAATCTTCACCTCTCTCCGCCTGATTTTATGACATCACAAGGGCGGGCGGTGTTTGTAGATTTTAAAACTGCTGAATACGACATTACTTATGATCTGGATCTTGAAAGAGCTTCCGTTAAAACTAAAATTGTTTTCGAGGCACGGAGTGCAGGAAATCCGATCTTTGATCTGGTTCCAACTCCTTATTCAGTCAAACTCGATGGAAAAAAAGTAAAACATCATATGATCTCTTTTCCTGGTGGAGTTTCAAAACTCCGTCAGGTGGCGGGCGCAGTTGTTCCTGGAACCCACACATTAGAAATTGAAAACGAGCTCACAAGCAATGTGATGTTTGATACGGATTTTAGAACTGTTTCAAGTGCTTTCTGGATCCGTGATCTGAAAGATCGACTTTTCATGGAGCAGTATATCCCTTCAAATTTTGAATTTGATCAGTATAAGATGACTTACAATGTGAAAATTCTGGGAGTGCGAAAAGCAGAGCAGGATATTTATACAAATGGAGCCATCACTCAAACTTCGCCAGTAAGCTGGAAAATTGAGTTCCCAGAGTGGTATACAGTTTCGTGTCCATATTTTCACATGACACCCAGAAAGAGCATGAAGCGTCTAGATTTTACTTACCCATCAATTTCAGGCAGGCAGATTCCTATAACGGTTTACTCACCGTGGAGAAGCAGGACTAAAAAATTTAAACCTGAGGCCATTCGGGTGATGCAGGAGCTGGAAGCGGACTACGGTCCGTGGGCGCATCCAAGTTTTGTTGCTTACGGAACGATGGTTGGTACAGGCGGGATGGAGCATGCGGGGGCTACGGCCACTTCTTTCGGCGCTCTTGATCACGAAATGCTCCACTCTTATTTTGCTAAAGGTGTGGTTCCGGCCAATGGAAATTCAGGCTGGATGGATGAGGCCATTGCTAGCTGGCGGGATAAAGGCTACCCAAGAAACCCGACAGTCGGTTTTGAAGGAAGTAATATCGGAGGCCAGTCCATTTATAAACGCAATACTGATAACCGCTCCTATGCCCTGGGATCAGCATTTATGGCCTATCTCGATTTCAGACTTCAGGACATGGGTGGACTTAAAGCATTTCTTAGAGGCTACTTTCAAACTTACAAACACCAGGTTGTAACCACTGAGCATTTTAAAAATAACCTTGAATTCTTTTCAGGTTTTAACCTCGATGAAGAATTTAGCACCTATATCTGGGGTGTGAATTCTTCAGATACAGAGGAGTTACTGACTGAGGAAAATCCTCACCACAGGCCCCTATCTAAGGCCCAATTAAAGTCACTTTTATAATCCGATCTTGGCGATAGATTCGACTCGCCACTTTCGTGAGATGATAAAGGGAACCAGTATGGTTCCCTTTTTTTTGTACAGAAATTAGACACTGTCATAGGATTGTGGGGCTTAAGTCCCTTTAGCTGGTCTAAAACCCATATGCACTGGCACTGACTTTGCTTAACCACTCCTGATGCTAAAACTTGTCTTTCTACTCCTTATTTCTTATGCCCAATTGGGCTTCTCTCAGGATTTTCCGAGAGATCTTGAATTTATTGAGACCCACAACACACAGTCCATGCCCTTTGGTGTGCCCCTGTTTATAGACCTTGAAGGGAACTTAAACATCCTTTCTCAAGGCACAGCATCCTTAAGCCTAAGACCCATTGTTAAGGGTGCCTGGAAGAAGTCTAAATCTCTCTACATTAATCCTATTACCTCTTCAGGACTCTCTTTTAATCAACGAGATGAAAAGCTCGGTTGGACACAGGTCAAGCGCTTAAGATGGGAACTGGGACTGGGTCTTGGCGCTGTCATGAAAAGTCTTCCATTGTCAGCGGGACTCACTCCTTACCGTGGCGCCCGTCATGTAGTTGTGAGACAAGTTAAATACGAGAAAGAAAAGACCAGCGGGACAGGGATTCCGAAAGATCTCTCAGATATGGAGTCATGGGTTCCTGGGGACAGAGGGTCTTACGAAGCTTATGGAGGTGTGCATTTTCATGCGACAGCATCCTATTTAGGTGTGGGGCTAACTGGTGGAGTGACCTTTCAGAATTTATTCAACATCGTCATTACTAAAATTAAAGACAATAAGATTCAGCTCTCCATCATCGAAGAATCCCTAAGCAAACGCAGGGTGGATGCTGGTGCTGTTGTAGCGCAGGCAAAACTAAATTTCTTTGATGGGAAATCTCTGGCGACTCATTTTATTCTTGATCTAAGCAATGACTCAGATTACGCACTCTATCGATTGGGGATAAAAGGAAAACTGACAGAACTTCAGGAAAAACTTCCACCTTCCTCACAAAAAATGGAATGGAGAGGCTCGGAGAAAATTGGCTATCTGGGTATTCCGGGTGTCATTGGAAAGTACTTAACCCGCGCTGAGTATGAGATGAATTTTTCAGGAGATGAGGAAGTTCTGGATTTAAAGAGTAAGCGCAGTTCGGGGATTTTTCTTCCCTTAAGAAATCACAATAAGATGGTTTACCAAACGAAGTCGGCCTTAACACTTTTTTGGTATTCAGAGATGAATTCAACAAATGTGGATGTGTTTAACCGCAAATTTCTTTTGCCTGGCAAGCTCATGGGTGCCAGGGGTTTTAATAGCGAACTTCCTGAATGGAAAAAAATGGGCTCGACACTTTCTCAAATCGGTTTGAGTTTTACCCGCAAAGAAATTGAAAGTGTAACTCCTGAGCAGCTGGAAGAAATCCTGGCCCACTTCAGAGTGCGCTGTGAAGAGATGAAGCAGCCTTGTGCGGGAAATAAAGTGTTTAACAAACTTGCTCAACAGCTAAGAGGTTATTTGAATCTTGAATGGGATCAGGTGAAGGATAAAATTGGCTTTGTGATGCTGGATGAGCCTTCGCTTATCTATGCTTTTGTAAAAAGCATGAAATCCCCCAAGTCAGTCTACTTTAAGTTTTTAAACCAAAAGTATCAGTCCATGGAAGGTGTGGCACCAATTGAGATTTAATCTTTTGGATGTCCACGGTCTTCATATCCATTGTTAATTGAACATAGTCCATTGATGAATAGCCAACTTCGTAAGTTCCAATTTTGTGGATCAAGCTGAGGATGTGATTATTCTGGGGCAGTGTCGTGAAGGTCAACCGCTCGATATCTCTTTCAGAAGCTGCCAAGGCCAGCAGGCGGATAAGAAGAGTCCCAAGTCCCATGCCCTGGTATTCATCGATGATCACAATGGCCATCTCAGCTTCAACCGGGTCAATTGAGGAGCGAACCAAACGGCCGATGGCCACTCCACGCAATGGCTTCTCTCTCTCTTCAATCCCTAGTGCAAAGTGATTCCAGCCATCAAGTTGGGTGAGGTAGTTGAGCTCAACATCGGAGAAGGCTTTTTTCACCCCTAAGAAGCGGTTACGGATCGATTCGGCAGACATGTAGCGAAGTCCCTCGGTAATCTGGGATTTATTCGAGGGTTGAACAGGACCCAAACGCAGCTTAGACTTTTTCCAGTCTAAGTCATGCATCTGAGTCTGATCAAAAAAAACATGTTTCATTAAAATTTATTTTCTCTCGGCCCAGGTCTTCTTGGCCGTTTGAAGTTTTTCATAACTTGTAAGAAGTTTTTGGTGCATCTCAAAACCTTTGAGGTTCATATCCGACTCATGAAGCCCGCTGAACTTTTCAAAACCGTTGATGATGTTTTGGGCATCTTCGACTAAATTTTTTCCATAAATTTTTTCAACTGTTGGAAGAAAATCTTTCTCGTTAAGAGTGTCATCCGTTTCAATATGAAGAAGTGTGTTGAGACAAAGGTAGAGGAGTTTTCTTTGTTTATTTAAAGGAGCAAAGTGCAGGCACCATTCAGCTCCGGCCTTGGCGAGTTCGAAATTTTTTGTAGCGAAGGCGAGCACGGCTTTGAATTCCCCCATGCGAAGTTCCGCCCAATACGTACCTGCATCAGGAATAACACCGATCGCATGAGAGACCAAAAGCATATCATCAAAGCCTTTTTCTTCCAGCTTATCGTGAAGCTCCATCAGCTCATCTGCACTAAGCTCGTGGGCCCCCAGTATTCCAGCGCGCACATCGTAGGCCGCATTGTTATTGTCCCAGGCAAGATCTTCTGGTTGATAGATTTCAGACATTCCCGGAACGTGAATTCTGCATCCATAAACACCCAGGTGATCAAAGTCCATGACGTAGACATCTTTCTCAATGTTTTTAAAAATATCCATCAAGGCGTTGTACTCACCTTGAGTGGTGTTATCTCCAAAATTCCAGTCGCTGAATTCATAGTCGGAAGTTTCTTTAAAGAAGTTCCAGTGAATGAGGCCGTTGGAGTCAATGAAATGAGCTTCAAGATTGAGGTTATCTTTAACATCATCAAGCTCAAAGCTTGGAGGGGAGAACACGTTAAGTTGATCAAGACGACGGCCTTGAAGAAGCTCAGTCAGGGTGCGCTCAAGGGCCACTTGAAATTTTGGATGGGCCCCGAATGAGGCGAAGGCCGTACCTTCGGCCGGGTTAAGAAGGGTCACGTTGATGACCGGAAATTTTCCACCAAGAGAAGCATCTTTACAGATGATGGGGTATCCGTTTGCTTCAAGTTCAGCAATGGCCTCTACGACTTTAGGAAAACGATTCAGAACTTCCTGAGGAATTGTCGGAAGTGAAATCCCTTCTGATAAAATTTGATTTTTCACAGAACGCTCAAAAACTTCTGATAGGGCCTGAACACGTGCTTCGGTTTTTGTATTACCCGCAGACATTCCGTTTGAAACATACAAATTTCCAATGATGTTCATTGGAATGTAATAAGTTTTATCGGTCAAAGCATTGGTGTAGGGAAGAGCACAAATACCACGCTCAGCATTTCCTGAATTGGCATCAATTAATTGAGAAGGAGTAAGCTCACCTTCAGCATCATAATAGGCCCAAAGAGATTCATTCATCAGACCTTCAGGCATTTTATCATTTTTAAAGGCGAACCATTTCTCATTTGGGTAGTGAACGAATTCAGAATTCGCAATCTTCTCCCCTAGATAAAAATCAGCAAAGAAGTAGTTACAGTTGAGGCGCTCAAAAAATTCACCTAAGGCGGAGGCAAGGGCCGCATCTTTAGTGACACCTTTTCCATTGGTAAAGAGGTAAGGGCAGAACCGGTCACGCACGTGGACTGACCAAACATTTGGAACGGGATTAAGCCAAGAGGCTTCTTCAACATCAAACCCCAAATCCGTGAGTTTATTGCGCAATTTTTGAATTGTTTCTTCCAATGGTGCGTCTTTACCTTGAATCATGGTTTTTTGTGTCATTTGAGAGGGTCCTTTTTAAAGCTTTATACGGTGGGCTATATCTCATATTTGTCAGGGAAGGACAACATTTTGCCCCTAGAATTAAATCCTGATGAGTTTTATAATAGGGTTATCACTGGGACCTTCTCAGTGGTTCTTCTTTGAAACTTTCCTCGAGTCTGCTTGTCCTGGGTTATTTCTAATGCTCTTCCCCCTCTACAACTAATACGATGAATGGTGCAACGATCTGCCACTCAAATGGGGTCCGTCCGTCATAGGAGGGCGGTTTTTATGGGTAAAAGACTATATGTTGGTAATTTGTCGTATTCACTTCAAGGCAAGGATCTGGAAGATATCTTCCGTGCTGCTGGTGAAGTGGTAAATGTAAAGGTTGTGATGGATCAGGAAACTGGCCGCTCAAAAGGCTTTGCTTTTGTGGAGATGGCCACTGACGATCAGGGTGCGCAAGCGATTGAAACACTCAATGGCAAAGAAGTTGGCGGCCGTAATTTGAAAGTTACTGAAGCTAACCCTCGTCCGGAGCGTCCGGCCGGTGGATCGGGTGGATTCCGTGGCAACGCTGGAGGCAATGAGCGCTCTGGGGACCGTGGAGGATTTAGTCGCGGTGGAAGTGGCGGTGGTTTCGGCGGCGGGAATAACCGCTCAGGCGGAGACCGTGGTGGGAACCGTTGGTAGAGCTTTTATAAAATAGAATGAAAGAAAAAATGGGCCGTAAATGGCCCATTTTTTTTAATCATGACCAGACTCTTGATTTTAATTGTCGGGATTTATAAACTTCTTACTCGCATTTGCTAGTCTGTTCTTTATGAGAATACAATTAATAAGTTCCAATGACTTTACTTCGGGAGATTACATGTTGAAAATTCTCGTTCTTTGCCTTTCAGTACTTTTGGTTACTTCTTGTTCTAAGAAGAGTAGTGGAGGAAGTTCAAACGAGAGAAGTCGACCTGAGCAGGGGTCAACTGATGGAGAGTCGACGTCTGGATCTACAACCGGCGGAACAACTGGCGGAACAACAACCGGCGGAACAACTGGCGGAACAACTGGCGGAACAACAACCGGCGGAACAACAACCGGTGGAACAACCACCGGCGGAACAACCACCGGCGGAACAACAACCGGTGGAACAACAACCGGTGGAACAACAGGTGGTCGTGTCCCTCCCCAAGTGATCACAACATATTTTGGTGCCGCAGCCGATGAACATAATGGTTTCAACACCACTGGTTTCTCTCAGAATATCAATCGGGGTCGTTCTTTTTTTATTGATCTCAATTTGTTTGCCCCTGGCATTTACACAAATCTTGTAGGCGATGTTTCTACGCCGACGGGTGGAGGAATTGATTATAATTTCCGCGTTCGTTCAGAAAGAATTAATCCTTCAAGACCAGGCCTAAGCTTTTCTTCCATTTTTGATTCAACTCCCTACCGATTCAAAATTGTTTTTCCCATTAAGCAAGACCGCACTTTCGGCCGTGATACAGGAATTGAAAGTCCTGTTTCCCGAAGTGTCTCTCGGAAAATCGGAGGAATTTGGCATTTTTCAACGCCGATTGCTTTTTTCGGAACAACTTTAATCGATGTTGAATCAACGGTTAAAACACCGGCCATTTTAAGAGTCTTTGATTGTGATACAAATCTCATTCATCAAATGCCTGTGATTTATCCAAATGGCGAAAATGGAGATCAGCAGATTCACTTTGTGGGTCTTACATCAAACCGCGGAAATATTTGTTCGGTTTCATTGACAGTAGGGGATTACGAGGACGGAGTTTTTGATACTCCAGATAATGGATCAACCCGCTCGATGGCCATTGATGATTTTACATACGGTCGTTAAAGAAGCATTTATTTATAGATTGCATAAAATCTACGATAGCCTTGTGCGGCATTGTTGCGTCTTAAGCAATTATCAGTATAGAATCTACTGATAATTGTTCAACTTTAAATACCGACGTGGAGCCCTAATATGTCCGATCACGCTCATCATTCACACAATCCTTTAATTGGTGGAGTAGATCCTCAATTCGCTAAAGCTACTCCGGGTAAAATCGGAATGTGGATCTTTCTGGTGACCGATGCCATGTCGTTCTCAGGATTTTTGATCGCTTACGCGGTTCTTCGCTCTAAGCTTGATTGGCCACATCCGGCAGATTACCTGGGAATTACACTTTCAGGGATTGCGACTTTCTTACTTATTTGTTCTTCAGTTTCGATGGTTCTTTCAATTGACGCTTGTAAGGCCCGTGACCGCAAGGCCATGCTTAACTGGCTTCTTATCACAATCATTGGCGGAGCGATCTTTCTGGGAATTCAAGCTTACGAGTACACTCACTTGGTTCACCAAGGGATTACACTTTCTAAGTTTGCTCATGGTCCTAGTCTTTTCGGATCAACTTTCTACCTTATTACTGGATTCCACGGTCTTCACGTGGCCACTGGTGTGGGTTACCTGATCTGCGAGTATATCAATGCTCGCAAAGGTCACTATGATAACGGTGAGTACAACCGACTTGAGATCCTTGGGCTTTTCTGGCACTTTGTAGATCTGGTCTGGATTCTCGTGTTCACTTTCATCTACCTTTTGTAATGAGAAAGATTAGCCTTGTTCTCTTAAGCTTATTTTTTGTAACAGACCTTCTCGCTTGTCCGTACTGCACTGGCAGTACTCAAGGTGGGAAGGATTCTAATACGACAATTGTTCTTGGCGCTTTTATTCTTGCGATTTATATTCCGTACTTCGTTATTTATCGCATGATCAAAAAGCACCGCGCTCTGAAAGAGGCCCATGCAAGTTCAGGATCTGCCGACGCTTAATGCCACTTTGAACGCCGTCGCGGCGACTTTGCTTTTAAGCGGCTATATCGCAATTAAAAAAAATCACAAAGAACTTCATAAGAAATTGATGGTGGCGACCTTTATCGTCTCGGCCCTTTTTCTGACGAGCTACTTGATTTATCACTATCATGTTCCTTCTAAGAAATTTCCTGATTTGGGTTGGATTAAGACCGTTTATTTTCTGATCCTTTTTCCTCACATCATCCTTGCAGTCATCATGGTCCCCATGATTCTTAAAACTTTTTGGCATGCTTATAAAGAAGAGTGGGAGAAGCACAAAAAAATTGCCCGACTCACCTTTCCTATCTGGATGTATGTCTCAGTTACGGGAGTTATTGTTTATTTCATGCTCTACCACTGGTTTGTATGATGCTCTTCTGGCCATTGTATATTGGCACCCTCATCCTTTTAATAGTCGGAGCTCAACTTCAGGTTTTGAAATCAGCACTTGTTTGTCCTGACTGGCCTCTATGTTTTGGTGAGTTTCTTCCTCTCTATATGACTCCGGCCTTTTATGAATCTCTTCACCGCTTCATGGCCGCTCTGGTGGGGTTACTTAGTATTGCCTGGGCCTTTAAAAGGTGGGGGGAGTTCAGGTACAAAGCACTTCTTCCGTTATTTTTGATTGTCGTACAATCACTGCTGGGACTGGCGACTTTTCTCTATAAACTGCCAACGGTCACCACCATCCTTCACCTTATTTTCTCCATGCTCTATCTGGCCTCTCTTGAGGGGACACGCTCACTTAATATAGACGAGTCACTTAAAGAAAAATGGAATCCAAAACTTAAAGATACTGTAGGCTTTTTTCTTTTTTTTCTTGTCCTGCAGTTTATCCTCGGCGGAATTCTTCGTAAGTCCTCACTTCTTGCAAGCTGCGAAGACTCTATGGAGTTTTGGCAGTGCTGGCAGAAGCAGTCTTTGATTCCTCTGGCCGGAAGCCTCTCACTTATTCACCGGACGATGGGGATTCTTACTACTTTAAGTGGACTATTTATTTTTAGCTATCTGGTTAAGCATCTTCCAAAGTGGAAAGCTGCGGGAGTGATTGGACTCATGGCTATGATGGCCCAGCTTTGGCTCGGGTTGAAAATGGGAAGAAGTTCAAGCCGTGAGATGATCATCTGGCATTTTGTTTTTGCTTTATTATCTTTCTGCACACTCTTATTTCTTATTGTTCGACTTCGCCGCTATGAGAAGCACTTTTTTGGAAAACCTGTTGCGACCTATCTGAACGATGTAATGGATTTATTTAAACCCAAACTCACCATCCTGGTTGTGGTCACACTTTTGGTGGGAGTTTTCCTGGCCCCGATTTCAATGAACTTGATTTATTTATTGTTGTCGCTGGCGGCGATCTGGATCCAGGCCGCAGGAAGTTTGAGTCTCAACTGCTACATGGAAATTGATATTGACCGTCAAATGGAGAGAACCCGGGACCGTCCACTTCCCGCCGGTCGCTTGGCCCCGAGTGTCGCCTGGAACTGGGGCTGGGGTCTGGTTATTTTAGGGACAGTTGTTCTCGCTTTTACCGGAAATCTTTTGACGGCGGCATTGGGATTATTTTCTGCGCTGTCCTATCTGTATATTTATACGCCGCTCAAAACTAAAACTCCTTATGCTCTTTATGTAGGGGCCATCCCGGGTGCTCTTCCTTGTTTAATGGGATGGAGCCTTGTGACGGATTCTGTAAATGGCATGGGTATTTACCTGTTCGGGGTTTTGTTTTTGTGGCAAATCCCACATTTCATGGCCATTAGTAGCTACCGCAAAGAAGATTACGCAAACGCACGGATTCTCACATTTGCCCAAACCCATTCAAAGAGTTTTCTCCAGGTAAATATCCTTCTGTATAGCCTTATGATGCTCCTTTACGGGCTCCTTCCCTATGTGTGGGGGTGGAGAGGGGAGGGTTACTACTATAGCTCTTTGATGGTTGGTGTCATACTTTCGGTATGGGCCATGGTGGGATTTAAAAAAGATGATCAAGAATTTAAGCGGTGGTCCAGAAGCTACTTCTTTTTGACTCTTTTTTATTTACCAATTCAGCTCGGTGTCCTGCTTATACTTCGTTAATTTTCAATTGTTTTAAGTAGATGAACTAAAAACTTTAAGTTACCATTCAATGAGTTAAATTCTTTTTTTGTTATTAATTTTTTTCACAGGATGTTGTGAGATGAACTTTTCATTTTTCGAACGTCTTCTTGGACTAATCTCCAATGTTCATGAGATTTCAGCAGAATCTATGAGCTTCATGGAGATGATCAAGCCACCAGAAGACATCTCTACTAATGGTCACTTAATTGAGTGGCTCTTTATGTACACTACGTACGTAAACCTTTTCTGGTTTTCTCTCGTAGTTATCGGGATTTTTGGTTTCTCTTTCCTTTATTCAAAGAAGCGACACAAAAAACCTTTATACACACACGGGAACGAGAAAAAACATTTGATCATCACTGCTGCTATCGCCTTGGGAGTTTTCCTCTCGGTAGATTTAGTGATCACTCGTGTTTCTACTCACGACATGAAAGAAGTTTTCTGGAACTTTGATGATTCTGGTGACGTAATAAAAGTTCAGGTTTTAGCTCAGCAGTGGGCGTGGAACTTCCGTTACGCTGGTGCAGATGGTGAATTCAACACAGCTGATGACGTAGTCACTTTGAATGATATGCGGGTTCCGGTTGGTAAGAAAATTATGATTCAGATGACGTCGAAAGATGTGATCCATGCTTTTTATCTTCCAAATGCACGCATCAAGGCCGATGCAATTCCTGGCCGCTTTGCAAAGCTATGGTTTGATGCCAATAAGCCTGGGAAATATGAAATTGCCTGTGCTGAAATGTGCGGAACTCATCATTATCTAATGAAGGCTCAATTAACAGTTCTCTCTCAGGAAGATTTTTCTGACTGGGTAAAAGAATCTCAAAGTATGGCAATCGCTACTAACGACACTGAGGATGTAAATCTTCGCTGGGGTTGGAAGTGGGGGAGTAAATAATGGCTTTTTTAGAACAACACATTCACGACGAACCTAAGACGTTTGTTTCGAAATACCTTATCTCTTACGATCACAAAGTGATTGGTAAGCAGTTCCTGTGGTACGGAATTTTTTGGCTTTTAGTCGGCGGTCTCATGGCGATGCTCATTCGCTGGACACTGGCCTATCCTGGAGTGCCATTTCCAATTATCGGAAGCCTTCTTTTCCCTCATACGGGTGGAGTCGTTCCTCCTGATACGTACGCCATGCTTTTCCATATGCATGGAACGATTATGATCTTTTTTGCCATCACGCCAATTCTCATCGGTGCTTTTGGTAACTTTTGCATCCCACTTATGATTGGTGCGCGGGATATGATTTTCCCGACACTCAACATGCTTTCATTCTGGTTCTCAATGGCCTCTGGGGGACTACTTCTTTTATCTCTGTGCCTTCCACTAGGAGCAGCAGCGGGTGGTTGGACTTCTTATCCAACACTTTCTACTAACCTTGGTCAGCCAGGTGCGGGTCAGACGTTGTGGCTTCTTTCTCTTTTCTTATTTGGTGCTTCTTCAACAATGGGTGCGGTTAACTACATCACAACTGTCATTACCCTCCGTGCTCCTGGGATGGATTACTTCAAAATGCCTCTTACTATCTGGGGTATCTGGCTTACATCAATCCTGAATGCAATTTTCGTTCCGGTTCTGGGTGCTGGTCTTATTCTATTAACTTTTGACCGTGTATTCGGAACAACTTTCTTCCTTGCTGGTGCAGCTGCAACTTCAGGTAAGGGGGACCCGGTTCTTTTCCAACACGTATTCTGGATTTTCGGTCACCCGGAAGTTTACATTTTGATTCTCCCAGCTTGGGGAATTGTGTCGGACCTCTTAGCTTTCTTCTCTCGTAAGCCAGCTTTTGGTTACAAGATGACAGCACTTTCTTTGACTGCGATCACTGTTCTTTCAACAGTGGTTTATGGTCACCATATGTACACAACTCAGATGTCACCACTTCTGACTCAGTCGTTTATGACTCTCACCATGTTGATCTCAATCCCGTCAGCGATTTTCTTCGCTAACTGGCTTGGAACGATCTGGAAAGGATCAATTAACTTCGCATCTCCTATGCTTTTCTCTTTGGGAGTTGTATTCGTGTTCGGTCTGGGTGGACTAACTGGTCTCTACCTGGCCTCAACATCAATTGATTTATATCTTCACGATACATACTTCGTTGTAGGTCACTTCCATTACACAATGGCAGCTTCAGTTCTCCTTGGTGGTTTTGCTGGAACATACTTCTGGTTTCCTAAAATGTTTGGCCGCATGATGGATGAGCGTTTAGCTAAGATCCACTTCTGGACAACGATGATTCCTCTTAACGGAATTTTCACAGGGATGATGCTCATGGGGTGGGCAGGGATGCACCGTCGTCTTTATAACCCATTCATTTATGAGTTTATGGAAAAGCTTATGCCGCTTAATAAGTTCACAACTTATTGTGCGATTGCAATGGGAATTGCCCAGATAACGTTTATCTATAACTTCGTTAACACAATTTTTAACAAGAAGTTGCCTCAAGCTGAGAATAACCCATGGAAAGTGGGAACTCTTGAGTGGGATATGCCGTCTCCAGCTCCTTATTATAACTTTAAAGAGATTCCACATGTAAAATGCGGGCCTCATGAAATGGGTAACCCTAATCTTCCTGAAGGTAAGGATTTCCAATATCAAACTGAAGAATTGGTAAAAGCATAATTATGGCAACCAAAGCGCAAAATCTTGAAGAGAAAATGTTTCAGCAATCAGTCGCTATGACTGTGACCCTGATCGCTTTCAGCATGCTTTTTGCGACTTTGTTCCTTGGTTTTTTTCTGGTGCGCTTTAACACTCCTATGTGGCCACCAGTTGAGATTCAGGGGATGCCGGTTTTCTTGCCTCTCTTAAGTACGATCATCATGGCGGTAAGTTCTTTTACTTATCACCGGTTGCAGACCCGCGAACCGATGCGTGGCTTCTACTGGAAGCTGACTTTTGGTTTGGGTGTTTCATTTCTTATTTGTCAGAAGCTTCTTTGGTCAGCACTTACGGCAAAAGGGATTCTTGTTTCTAACGGAAACGTTCCCTCTATGGTGATTGCTTTCACATGGATTCATGCCGCTCATATTTTCATGGGTTTGGCACTTCTTCTTTGGCTTGGAAGATTTATTTTCAAGAAAAAAGAAGAGCTCACTGAGATTAAGCTCATCAACGTGGGTAAGTTCTGGCACTTCTTAGGTGTAGTTTGGTTACTAATGTATTTAACGATGTTTGTTTTATAAAGGGATATGACGATGAAACTGATCGTAATTTCAATCTTGGCCCTCTTTTTACTCGTTGGCTGTGATGGCACAACTTCATTTAAAGAGAACAAGATTTTCGCCGGTGCGAAGATTGTTGAACCAAGTACCCTGGCCTTAGGTCAGACCACTTATCTTGAGTACTGTATTCAGTGCCACGGAGTAGATGGTAAAGGTAAAGGTCCATCTTCTCAGGGTCTTCTTCCTCCTCCAAGAGACTTAACTCAAGGGCTTTATAAGTTCCCGTGGGTTGCTTATGGAGAAGTTCCTCATGACGAGGATTTAGCAAGAATTATCCGCCATGGTCTGAAAGGATCTGCGATGCTTCCTTGGGATATTTCAGATGAGCGCCTTGATGCTGTCATTCAATACATTAAGACTTTTGCTCCTCAAGTTTGGGAAGTTAAAGACGCTCAATTGGGTGTGAAGCTTGAACTTCCTAATGACCCATTTGGCGACACCTATAAGCACCAGGCTATCGTTAAGGGGAAAAAAGTTTACCACATCACAGCTGCGTGTACTCAGTGCCACCGTGGATACGCTACAAAAGCAGAGATTACAGAGTGGAATAAAGAGTTAAGTGGTTCTGTGGAAGTTGATCCTCTTTTCTACACACTTAAGCCTCAAGATGGTGAGTATAACTACAAAGTTCTTCCACCAGATTTCACTTACCATGAGCTTCGTTCAATTACTGATGTGCCTTCAATCGTTCAACGCTTGATGTACGGAGTGACAGGTTCTGGAATGCCAGGATGGAAAGACGTTGTAACGGATGAAGAACTATGGGCCCTTGCTTACTATGTAGACTCTCTAAGAGCTCTTAAAGGTGAGCCAGCTGAACGTAACAAACTGATTGCTCCGCTGGATGCACAAAAATAATGAGCACAACGGCCACTGAAGCAGGAATTCTTCGTCAAACGAATAAGCTTGAAAAAGTTATTCGTAGCCCGTGGTTTTGGGCGCTCTTTGTGACCTATGGATTTTTCTACCCAATTTACCGGTCTCTAAATCGGACTTTGCCACCAGATCTTCCGGTTATTGCTCACGTCCCCGCTTATAAACTTATTTCTGAAAACGGCACACCTTTCGGATCAGATGATCTGAAAGGCCGTGTTTACTTAGCGAACTTTGCTTTCACTCGTTGTCCGACGGTTTGCCCGAAAATGATGACAGAAATGGAGAAGATTCAAAAACGTGTAAGAGGAACTGGCCGCAAAGTTGCCATTGTCACTTTCACTGTAGATCCGGAATTTGACACCGCTAAAGTTCTCTTTGATGTGGCCCGTGAACGTAAAGCAAACCCACATGTTTGGACCTTCCTCACCGGGACCAACAAAGATGAGCTTTTTAAGCTCTACCGCGATGGTTTCAAAGTAGGGGTTGAACAAAATCCTAAGAATCTTTTTGATATCGCTCACTCAGAAAAAATTGTTCTGGTGGATGCGGAAAACCGTGTCCGCGGCTATTACGCTTTTGAAGACAACAGTATTAACCAATTAATGATAGACGTGGGACTTTTAATTAATCGTCCCTCAACTAAGGAGTAATTCGTGGCCCATCACGATCACGCACACTCAGGCGATTCACAACCTCACGTTAGCCACAAGAAATCTTACATTGTGATCTTCGTGATCCTGGCAATCCTTACTGCCATTGAAATCTGGGCAGCTGAGCTTAAAAACCTCACAACTTTTCAGAAAGGATCGGCACTGACTTTCCTTGCCATTGGTAAGGCTTTTATCGTTGCCTATTATTACATGCACTTAAAAGAAGAAACCAAGTGGCTTAAGTTTATCGCGGCGATTCCTATTATGGCCGGCGTTTACGCTACTGTGCTTTGTCTTGAAGCAACCTTCAAGCCATTCTAGAATAAAAATAAGTAGGGGAGAGTCCGCTTAAGCGTGATGATCCCCTTACTTTTCTAGAGGGGGCATATGAGTAGTTATGAAGAAGAGAGAAAGCACATCCATGACATGGCCAACAGTCTCTCCATCGTTGAAGCCTCTGTCTCCCGAGTCCTGACCCTGCTCAAAAGAAACCACCCTGAAATGACTGACGAGATTCACCGGCTTGGAAAGGCCGATGAGTATTCAAAAAAATCCATTCAAGCACTTAAAGATTTAAGAGAAGTTGTTCACAAGAAAATGCACGAATAGTCGCAAGACCTACATGCCTTTGTACGTCATGCCGTAGGTATTTGAGCAGCTTTCACTTGGTGTATAGCTTATTCCACCCTTCTGGCCTAAAAGCTTATTTAAGGCATTTTTGCGCTCTTCTTTAACTTCCTTTCCATCTACGTACATCAGTACCGGCATGAAGCATGTATCGACTGCCTTCCATGCCACATGATCAGGACTTATCGTATACCGGCCAAGGCTAACTGAAGTGGGCCACGCTTCCTGAGTATAAACTGCGTAGACAAGCTCAGAGCATACAATGTCTCTTTGAGTTTCAACGTTGAAGTTAAAGTCATAAAGTTTTCCAACTTGCTCAAATGTTCTTAGTAGATGCTCACCCAAAGTACTTGGATCATAGGACTCAGAGCGGATGACCAAAAGATCATCGATATCCATAAAATGCTCAAGAGTATTCATCGTTACGCCTGGAAGTCTCAAGGCCTCAACTATGAGTTTGCCTTGTGATAGTTTTTCCAGATGCGGAAGCACCGTGGGGTGAGAGAGAAGTGGGATAAGCTCTCCCTCGTGTTCCACATTCACCCGCGACAGCTCCTCGGGAGTACCAAGCCATATCGCCACGTGCCCATAGTAGCCTGGGATAAATTTATCCGTCAGACGCATGGGAGTTTTCTCCATCAGGATATCAAGAGGCTTGAGCTGGTTTTTCATGTCACTCATGACAGCTTCATCCTCCGCCAGTGCCTTAAGTTTTCCCGGTCGGGTTTGTACTCGTCCTGCTGTATTTCCAAACCATTTACTGATTTTCCAGACTATGCGGTTTAAGTTTTCGAAGAAAACAGTCTGATTGAGCTGCCCGTTTAAAAAAATCATAGTTCTAAATCTAAACCCTGTGGCATCATTTTTTAGCTGGGAAGCCACGAAAGATTCATCAAGATACTGCTCAAAATATTTCTCATTCAGAGTCAGTACATGGGCACCTCTAAGTTTCTGCTCTTTCTCTACAAAGTTTAAGTTCAGTAAAGCCGAGTCCCAAAGTTTTTTATCCATCGCCATACCGTAGGTTCGGTTGAGGATCGGGCCTTCCTCGGGCATATCATACTCAAGGATAGCGCGAATTTTTTTTGCCTTTGAAAGTGTTTCTGCTAATCGGAAAAAGCTGTCAAAGAGTAGCAGTGAAGTGGCCGCACTTATTCGAACACCTTGAACAAAACGCGCCGACTCCGGGTCCTTGGGGTTGTAAGTGATTTTAAAGTATTTTTCATTTCTAAAAGTGGTGGGAGACCAGCGAGAAGCTTCCACTACGCTAAAACTCTCTCCAAGGGACAATACAAAAGGATGACCTTTGAGCACATCTGTTTGTGGCATCGCTTGTTCAAGGGCAATGATTCTCCATTTCTCAAGAGAGCGAAGAAGATTTTTTAAAGTGGTGAGGTCTTGATTGGTAAGGGGTCTGTCGCATTCTTTTTGGATTCCTAACTCACAAGGGTGGGCCTCAAGAAAATCAAAAAGTTTTTCATTCGCGCTCATTCCTGATTCCATGACGAGTCTTGCTTCGTCTGAAGCGGGGTCTGTGTAGAGAGCAAAACCAGACAAGGGGAGTAGCAATATGAAGATCATTAATAGGCGCATAGACTTAATCCTTGGATACTTAAGCAGACCAACCAGTGAACTTGATGTCAATTAACATTTAGTTTCCTGGTCTAATCTCCTGGATAACTTCCTGGATTCTGTTCTCGGCTGCTTCTGTACAATTCACTGCGCCAGTTTTACATTCTCTAATGAGACGTTTTTCAAGATTTTTGAGAAGAAAATTAGGAACCAATAGAGAAAAATCCAGAGCGTTAATGGCCCTGGTGACTTTCAGTGATACATCAAGATCGTCAGTGATTTGCGCTTCTGTTTGAAAGTAGGTGACATCACTATCGATAGGGAAAATCAGACGGGCGTCTCTTATAAAAACCTGAGCATCAATTTTACTTTCTGCCAGAAATTCCTGATAAAACTTAGGATCATGTTCGATATTATCACCAAAAAAAAGATAAGAAGCATTTGGGTTGGCCGCTGCAATTTCTTTGAGCTTTCTCGGTTTAAATTCTTTCGATTTATCTTTCAGGCTTCTCTGAAAAACGACACCTTCTGGAAGCTGATTTTCTCTGATCCATTTTTTTCCCTTGTAGAGAAATGGGTAGGAATTACTTAAGTAATAAAATTTTGCATCGGGATTTTTCTTTTTTATATCATTAAAAATGGCCACCAGGGCCGGGTAGGGTTTCACACCTTTAACCAGTTTAAGTCCGGCCTTAAAGTGTTTCTCAACATTGGCCATCCGAAGGGTTTCGTCCAGATCTGACACTATCACCAACTCCCGCGCCCAAAGGCATTGAGCACTAAAAGTGAGCAGGGCCAGAAGCATCAGTTTAGACATCATAGAAACTCCTTGAATCTTGTCATTTTAGGTGATTTTGGCACACCATGGGGTGCTCTGAGTAGATTCTTCAGTCTGCCTATTAGTTAGACATTTCATGGCCAAACCTCGAAGATATCTCATGAAAAATCCAACCCCTGAATTTGACCTCCAAAAAAATCGCACTTTTAAAGAGTATATGGAGCTAAGCCGCTACAGTCTTGAAGTTATGCCAGATTGGTTTACACCCATGCTGGATGATCAGGCCCGTAACGTGTTTTACCGCCAGATGATTAACGGCAAAGTCAAAGACAAGGTTGTGGTTGATCTGGGGTCTGGAACGGGCATGTGGTCCATTGAGGCCTTATCTCAAGGGGCGAAGTTCATCTACATCATTGAAAGAAACCCACTGTTGGTTCAATACCTGAAAGTCATTTTTAAAGGCAGGCCGGTTAAAATTATCGGCGGTCAAATTGATGATCTCAAAACTTCGGATTTTGATTCAGGAAAACCTGAAATCATCATCCATGAGCTCTTTGGGATTGCCGGACTGGGCGAGGGAGTGATTCCCGTTTTTCAAAAAATCTGGAAACTCTTTGACCCGAACTCAGTGGAACTTATTCCTCAGCACACCTGGCTTGAGGGCCGTGTAATACATACTGATCCACTCCCTATGAGTCCTCAGGAGAAGGCCCTTCTTCAGGAGAACGAAGAACTTCTATACGAGCTCATCTATCCGTTTGAGTTGAAAAATAAAGTCAGAGATGGCCGCTACCTACAGGTGTGTGATCCGACTCCAATGATCTATCTCGACCTTAAAAAAATTACTGATGATCAATACTACGAACTCAATTCCATGCAAGTAGAGCTTAAACCCGGAAAGGTTCACACCATCCATATCTCATTTAAGTTTTCTAGTGACCTCAATGGGCCATTCTTCGATACGTACCTGGAGAACGAACATCACTGGGGAGATGCGGAGATTGAATTTTATGTGAACAAAAATCTGCCGGCGGTCACTAAGAAATTCTCGATCTTTCTGCAAGAGAATTCAAACCTGGTTAATCCAACGTTTGCTGATTAATTTTTAAATATTCCCAGTGCTTGGAGCCGAGATTGACGAGGTGTACTCTTCGCGGTACACTTTGTGTGGGAGGCATATGCAAAGTGCGAATGCTAAGAAATTCAGGGCCGAACTCAAAGACTTTATGGAAGCCGCTTTGAGTGAACCAGTTCGGATTAACCGTCGAGATGGTGAAAGCTTTATTCTTATGTCGGAGCAAATTTATGATGATTTCAGAAATGAAATTCAATCTCTGCAAAGACGATTAATTGCTATGAATGAGGTCATGGATGGTAAGACAACAACTCTTAGGCGCGGTGAAGACCGATTGGAGCGATTTAAGAAAAAGAAATAATGTCCATTCATTTCAAAAAGACATCTCAGTTTGAATTCACTCGCTCAAAGATTGAGCAGCACCTTTACGATTCGGTATATCAAGTAAGTCAAAGTGAAGAGCTTGCTTTAAGGTCTATAGAAAATTTCTCTCAATCGGTTGATTCTCTTCTAAATACATTAGAAGTCATTTACAAAAATCCCAAGGCCATCGATATCATTGGAGAAAAATCATTCCCCATTTACAGAGGGCGCTATCGTGTCTTTTATAGAATACTAATTAAGGAAAATGATTTTCAAATTGTGCTCCTGGATCTAGATGATAACCGACAATCCAATCTCGATCGTTTCCCTGAGCATCTAACAACCTTTGATGATGACTAAAAGACAAAAAAAAAAGGCTCCCGTTAAGGAGCCTTTTTCGTATTTGCAGAAAAGTATTATTTAACTTTCCAGTAGTACTCAATTACGAGACGTTTTTCAAAAGCAAATGGGATATCTTCAGCTAGTGGCTTAGCTACCATTTTTGCTTTCTCTTTCTCACCTGAAGCTTCTTTAGTTAAGAAAGCTGGGATTGAAGAGATACGTGGACGAACTTTTGCCTGAAGGTAAGATGCAGTTTTAGCACCTTTATCAGAAATTTCGACTACGTCATTTGGTTGAACAAGGTAACCAGGAACGTTTACAGTTTTACCGTTAACTTTGATGTGCTTGTGTGAAACCAGCTGACGAGCACCTGGAGTTGATGGAGCCCAGTTAAGACGGAAAACAACGTTATCTAAACGAGATTCAAGAGTAATGATCATAGAATCAACCCATGACATAGTTTTGATCTTCTTAGATTTCTTCACGTAGTTTCTCATTTGAGATTCGCGAAGACCGTAGTTGAACATAACCTTCTGCTTCTCGATCAAACGAACAGTGAAGTCAGAGAGCTTCTTACGGGCCATACCGTGTTGACCTGGACCATAAGGTTTTCTTTCCAAGGCACCAGCTTTACCTAGTCCTGGAAGCTCAACACCTAAGCGGCGTTGAATTTTGAAGCGCGAGCGCCCCATGTCGATTTTTGCCATAAGTACTCCTTTGGCGGTTGCAGGAAACAATTAATAAAATGCTTTTCAAGGAGCCTGCATCCTCGCACTGAAAAGTTCCCGTATTTAAACGTGGAGGTAGTTATAAGGCCGATTGACGGGTTATGACAAGGATTTCCGCCACCTAACACACTGCAAATGAGAGTTTTTTTAATGAAAACTAGAACAATTTGATAAGTTTTATCGATTGAGTCGTATTTTGCTCATCAACTCTGAATTCGCACTCCTGATAAGAAGGCAATCCAAACCTGATTTTAGGGTTTTTAGAGAAACCAAAGCGCTCTTTAGGAATTCCAAGAACATTTGTATCAAGCGTGTTGTTTCCATTTTCATCTAAATAAACACCTGCAGCATAGTCACCTTCTGGAAGATCGAGAGTGATTTGGGCCTCATTCTGATTTTTTACATCAACAGATGAAAAGGAAAAAGGGGCCTTATCTGGAAAGTTCCCGGCATTATCAAAAATGGCGAGATACACTTTACCAGATTTTTGATTGAGGGCCTTAAGATCAAAGCGAACTGAAACTGCCTGAGCAGCAGCCGTAAGAAGTGAGAGAGAAGCAATTATAACTAGTTTCATTTGAACACCTTACTTTAAATGAAGTTTTGGAATGAGGTTCCCCATTTCAATGGCCGCCATGGCACAGTCCCAGCCTTTATTTCCGGCCTTCGTTCCTGCGCGCTCGATGGCCTGCTCAATAGTATCAGTTGTCACCACACCAAAGATCACAGGGACGCCCGTTTTAAGGGAGGCGTGAGAGATGCCTTTAGCAGCTTCGTTACAAACTAGATCATAGTGAGAAGTTGAGCCACGGATAACTGCACCCAGGCAGATGACAGCGTCGTATTTTTTTGATTCGGCAAGAGCAAGAGCTGCCAGAGGAATTTCGAAAGCTCCTGGTACCCAGATCTCATCAACGTTCGAAGGATTGATGTCGTGACGGTTCAAGCAATCGATTGCACCACCAAGAAGTTTAGAAGTAATGAACTCATTAAAACGAGCGCACACAATGGCCACTTTAAGTTTTGATGCGTTTAAAGATCCTTCGATTTTCATAATGACTCTCTTATTGATTAAAAATGGTTTGCTTAAGAAGATGGCCCAGCTTCTCTTTCTTAGTTGAAAGGTACTGAGCGTTTTTAGCATTGGCGCTGATCTCTAGTGAGAAGCGCTCAATATTTGCATGTCCAAGCTTGCCCAGGCCTTCAATCTTCTGAGGATTGTTGGTCATAAGTTTAATTTCATTCATTTCAAAATAGCGAAGGATTTGTGAGGCCATAGTGTAATCGCGTGAATCTACCGGAAAACCCAGGTGAAGATTCGCTTCAGCGGTGTCCATGCCCTGGTCCTGAAGCTGGTAAGCTTTTACTTTATTAAAAAGACCAATGCCTCTGCCTTCCTGGCGAAGGTAAATTACGGCACCAGATCCGGCCTCTTCTATTAATTTCATTGATGAACTCAACTGATCGCCACAGTCACAACGAAAACTTCCAAAGATGTCTCCGGTGAAACATTCGGAGTGAACGCGAACTAAAGTTCCTGGATTTTTTAGTAGAGAGGGATCACCTTTAACTAAGGCAATGTGTTCCTGCTTTAAGAGTTCTGAGCGGAAAATAAACATCTGAAACTCACCATACTTCGTTGGAAGAGGGATAGCTTCAACTGTAGAAATGAGGTTTGAGTGCATTTTTCTATAGGTTACAAGATCGGCAATAGAGATAACTTTAAGATTAAATTTTTCGGCCAGAATTTGCAGATCCGGACGACGGGCCATGGAGCCGTCTTCATTCATGATTTCACAGATAACCGAGGTCGCAGTGAGGCCCGCGAGTTTAGATAAATCTACCGCGGCTTCTGTGTGCCCAATGCGCTCTAAAACGCCACCGTCTCTGGCAATCAAAGGAAAAATATGTCCCGGTCGAGTGAAGTCACTTGCTTGAGTCTCAGAGCGTCCCAGAAGTTTTAATGTATGAGAGCGGTCAGAAGCAGAGATACCAGTGTGGACTTTCTCTTTCGCATCGATAGTCACTGTAAAGGCCGTACCCATGGTATCGGTATTAGTCATGACCTGAAGAGGAAGATCTAGTTTTTTAGCAATCTCAACTGAAACCGGAGCGCATACAAGACCACGGCCATGAGTGATCATAAAATTAATCGCTTCAGGGGTGACCAAATCGGCGGCCATAACGAAGTCACCTTCGTTTTCTCTATCCTCATCATCAACGACGATAATCATCTTACCGAGTTTGATATCGGCAAGAGCATCTTCAATTGAATCTAGTGGTCGCAAATTGTTAGTCTTCATACTTCACATCAAAAAAGTTTTTGGCCCATTCGTCCTTACGTGAGTCTTTATCGTAACGCAGGAAGTTCTCGATATATTTAGCGACCATATCTACCTCGAGATTAAGGTCAGCACCAACTTTTTTTGTGCCTAGTGTAGTCTTTTCTAAGGTATGTGGAATGATCGCAACCGTGAGAGTGTCCTTAGTCAGACGGGCGATGGTGAGGCTGATGCCATCAAGGCAGATAGATCCCTCAGAAATCATGTACTTACGCAAATCGTGAGGAAAGGAGACCTCGATCTCCCAGTTTTCACCCATCGTTTTAATTTGTTTAATTTTCCCCATAGAATTCACGTGTCCCTGAACCATGTGGCCGCCCAGACGGTCTTGAGGTCTAAGCGATAATTCAAGATTCACCTTATCATTGGCCTTGAGCCCACCAATTGAAGTCTTCTCAAGGGTCATATGCACCGCCTGAACTTTGAAAGTGTCGCCCTGAATTTTTGTTGCCGTTAAACAACAACCATTAGTGGCCACCGAATCATCGATTTGGATATCTTTGATAAGCTTGGGAGCCTTAATTATAAATTCTTTCCCCTCAGCATTTTGAGAAACCGAAACGATAGTGCCAACTTCCTGGATGAGTCCTGTAAACATAGTTAATCCTTAATTAAGCCTGCCGCTAAGAAAAAAGTCGCCTTCCATCCAGCGGGATTCTATATCCTTTAATTTGGGTCTCTCATTTAAGACTTCCAGTCCAAAATCACCCATGGCACTGTTTCCACTTCCAAGAAAACTCGGGTTCAAAAACATACTGACCCGGTTCACGAGACCAGCCTTCATGAATGCGGAACTCAGGTTGGCCCCACCTTCGAGAAAAACGGAAATAATATGACGATTAAATAAATCTTCCATCGCCTCTTCCAGCGATTTAATCACCATGACATTTTCCAGGTGAAGGGGAACCATGGAATAAACTATTGTGCGGGCCTTAAGCTCGTCAGTGAAAACATGAGAACTGACAGGAAGGTTTCCAGATTTTGTAAAAATAATCCGAAAAGGTTGCTCACTGGTGAAATTATCCAGGCGCACATTTAACTTTGGATTATCTTTTCTTACAGTTTGAGCTCCCACCATGACGGCCTGAGAATGAGATCTCAAGATATGGACTTCTTCCCTGGCACGAGGCCCCGT
Organism: Bacteriovoracaceae bacterium UBA7695; assembly: GCA_002482685.1. Taxonomy (GTDB): domain Bacteria; phylum Bdellovibrionota; class Bacteriovoracia; order Bacteriovoracales; family Bacteriovoracaceae; genus Peredibacter. The sequence continues at coordinate 35,497 of DLGL01000105.1, forward strand.
GATCCACTGAGATTCACCACTGGCCATGGAAATTTTTCCATCCAGTGTGGTGGCCAGTTTTAAATGCACAAATGGTTTTTTATTTCTTTGGGCGTAGAAAAAGACTTCATTGATTTTTTCGCCTTCTTCACTCAGTATTCCATGCTCAACTGTTATCCCGTGCTCTCTTAAAAGCTGTACACCCTTTCCATTCACAGCAGGATTAGGATCAAGATTACAGATGACTACTTTTTTAAATCGCTCAAGGATTAATCTTTGAGCGCACGGTGGAGTTTTTTTATTTGTGTGGCAGCATGGCTCAAGGTTTACATAGATGGTCGCACCTTCGAGAGATTGGTCCGCATTGTTAATCGCATCTAATTCAGCGTGGGCCTCGCCATGACGGTGATGATAACCAGTCGAGATAATCTTGCCATCTTTGACAATAACCGCACCTACCATGGGATTAGGAAAAGTTTTTCCTTCTCCCTGACGGGCCAGTTCCAGAGTTTTTCGGATGTAGTCTTCGTTAGTCATCAGACAAATCCTTATAAACCTTACCTGTGGGATCTTTTTTAAGCTCTTCCAGATAAAGCTCAAGGGAGTATGAAGGAGTGACTCCCATCCATTCTTTAATCGTGGCGTGAGCGGTATTAAGGTTCAGCCACTTAAAGATGCATGACTGACGAAGAGACTTCGCAGTCATATCACTTTTCACTTCTTTTCTAAGCTCTTCAAAAAATAATTCGGTTCCGCGGGGAGATAGCCCACCGGCGAGAATTTTATAAGGGTTAGCATTAAAGAGAAGTTCTTCAATGTCGAGATCTTCTTTTTTTAGAAGTTGCAGGTAATGGGTCTTATAAAACTGAAAATCAGCATTAAAAATCGGAGGTAACGGAATCGAGTAGGGGTCCCGCTTGGGGTGCTCAACCATGACCCTGAAACCTCGAGCTCCATCTTTTAAAATGCTCGAGAAATGAAGCTTGGCCATATCAGAGACTTTAAGACCGGCGCCATAAATCAAATGGAAGATAATCACGTTCCGGGCACTCACAATTTGCGCAAGTCCTTCTGTATTCTGAACTTTTCGTTTCAGGATCTGGTAGGTCTTAAGAACTTCCGGAAAAGGAGTCGGTTCCGGGTTGTCTAAAACCTTGGGCGAGACTGCCATTTGTTTCAAAGGATTTTCGATAAAGAGTTTTTGAGTCATGAGATAATCAAAAAAGAGTCTTAAGGCCTGAACTCTTCTTCTGACCGAATTTGAAGAATCATATTTCTGATCCAGATATTGAGAGTATTCCTGAACCTGGCTTGTGGTGAAGGCTTTCATCTTTAAGTGTTGTTGTTTATCAATCAGGAAATGATTGAAGCACTGAAGATCGGCCTTGTAATTCTTGACGGTATTAAAGCTCTTGCCCTGGGTTTGAAGCAGCTTTAAAAAGTCTTGTTGTTTATCGATTAAATTGAATTCCATGGCTTCGTATATTACGAAATTCGGTTGGACTTGGGAAGCCAAAAAGGTTAATATTGGGCCCTCTCGGAGGAATTCATGATTACAGTTTCTAACTTAAGTAAGGCTTATGGCGGTCAAGTATTGTACCAAAATGGCTCATTTTTCATTGGTGCCGGCGAAAAAGTAGGCCTGGTTGGACCAAACGGGGCAGGGAAAACTTCCTTGTTTCGTTTAATCATGGGCGAAGAGAGAGCAGACACAGGTTCAATTGATTTCGCAAATCGTTTAAATATTTGTTACTTCTCGCAAAATGTCGGTGAACTCAAAGGCCGCAGTGCTTTAGAGGAAGTGATTCATGGAAATCCACGTTTAGGATTTTTAAAAACTGAAATTGGAAAAATTGAAAAAGCTCTTGAAGATGGAGAGTATTCTGATGAGCTTCTGGAGAAGCTCGGGGATTTCCAAACTGAATTTGAAAAACTTGGTGGATACGATATCGAACACCAGGCCGCTGAGGTTCTAACTGGTCTCGGGATTATGCCCGATGAGCAGCAGCGCCCGGTAGAATCATTTTCTGGCGGATGGAAAATGCGGATTGCTCTCGCTAAAGTTCTCGCTCAGAAGCCAGAATTTATTTTAATGGATGAGCCTACCAACTATCTCGATTTAGAATCGATTGTGTGGCTTGAATCATGGCTTAAGGCCTTTAAAGGTGCGGTCTTCATGACCAGCCATGACCGCGACTTCATGAATGGTCTTGTGAAAAAAATTGTCGAAGTAAATCATAAAACGATTACGGTATATTCCGGTAACTATGATTACTATGTTAAAGAGCGCGAGATCCGACGGGAGCAACTCGTTGCAAGTTCTGAGCGCCAGCAGGCCATGCTTCAAAAAGAAGAAGAGTTCATTGCAAAATTTGCGGCCCGTGCAAGTCACGCGGCCCAGGTTCAGTCTCGTGTAAAAAAATTAGATAAAATTGATCGTATTGAACTCATGCCAGAAGATCAGGAAATTAACTTTGAGTTTCCCAAAGCTCCACGCTCTGGAAATGATGTTGTGAAATTAGATACTGTCGGAAAAGTTTTTGTGAGTCCTGAAGGCAAAGAGAAACGGGTCTTCGCTTCAGTCTCAGGGGTTGTTCGTCGGCTTGAAAGAGTTGCAGTACTCGGAGTCAACGGGGCTGGTAAATCAACTTTGTTAAAAGTTATTGCTGGATTAACTGAAGCCACTGAAGGCAAGGCCGAAATCGGTGCCGGAGTTCAGCTGGGTTACTTCTCTCAGTATTCCATGGATGTTTTGAATCCTCAAAAAACAGTTTTTGAAGAAGTTCGTGACCGTGTAGCGGATAAGTCAGATGGATACCTCAGAAGTTTATTGGCAGCCTTTTTATTCCGCGGTGATGATGTGGAGAAAAAAGTCTCTGTATTATCCGGTGGAGAAAAATCACGATTGATTCTTGCTACCATTCTAACCAATCCTGTAAATCTTTTAATTCTGGATGAGCCTACCAACCATTTGGACATTCGCTCGCGTGAGGTCCTGGTTGAGGCGCTGAAAGGTTTTGATGGAACGATGTTACTGGTCTCCCATGATCGCCACTTTTTAAAACAGCTGACCACTCAGGTAGCAGAAGTGAGTAAGGGGGGGGTGAGGTTTTATCCGGGGAGTATGGAAGAGTACTTAGAGCAGGTTAATAAATAAATGATGCCGGATTTTCTCCGGCATCATTTGAAATAAAAATTAAAGATTTATTTCTACGTTCTTTATGCAATTACCAGTGATTTGCTTGAAATTGCTTCCAATTGGAGCATCTTTTGATTTTAAAGTTAACAGATCATATACCTTTGTAAACATTTCTCTGACTTGTATAGTATTTGAAGTTCTAACCCAATTTCCTTCAAAACCTTCAGCTTTACAAAAGATATTATGATATTTTGAGATATCTAGGTTTTGATAAGGTAGAGTCAACATCATCTCATTTTTACTATCTATTTGAACATTAACTTTGGCTTTCATTTTACAGCCAACGAACTCAGTATCTTTAAATGAAGATTCATATATTTTACCTGAATACGAGTGTGAGGGAGGATTCGCCAGGGTGCCTTCTTTTATAATTGAATTATAAAAATACTCTACTGTCTTTTTACTTGGATCTAACTTTCCATTAGGTAATAAATTAATAAAGCTGCCTCCTTTAAACAGGATAGGACTTGTGCATGTTGAATGAGTAATGAGCGTATCTTCTTTTAAGCCTATATTTAAAAGTTCCCCAATTTCATTAAATCTTACATATGAAGCATTAACCTGAACTCCCCGGATATTAATCTTGCTTTGAGTGAAGCAACCTTTAAGGTTACCATTGGAAAAAAAGGCAAAGGGACCTATCCCACACTGTACCTCTTGACCATTCACCTGAACTTTAATTGATCCTTTTTCTATTCTACCTTGCATTGGTAAACCAGCATTATTGAATTTGAAACTCCAATCATATCTCCAAGGACTTATTGAAACGACTGAGCCATTGTAAATAAAATCAAGATTATAAAGAATACGGTAATTTTGATCTTGGTAAATTTCACTCAAAATATAAGTTTGTGATTTTGGTTTCTCTGTAAGAATAACTCTCGAGTATCCAATCGCTCTCTGCTCTGGAGATCCATAAGGACTATCTCTTAGATAATCAATTGTCCCACTCACATAGTCACTCTTAAGAGTAACGATATTCATTAGCCAACCTGAGATGGTGTTTCCTTCTTTGGTAATAGACCTCGGATCCAGTTGCATGATAACTTTCTGACTTCCAAACTCCACTTCAACCTGTTCTACAAGCATGTTAGGTAGCCCAGTCTGTTGTAAAAGGTTTTTGTACTGAGAAACTCCAAGATTGTTAAAAAACGTTGAAGAAACCAAAAAGTTGAACATTCTTGTATCATCAGAATCAGTTGCTCCATTCTCAATGAAGTCTCTGTAAAAAACTTCATGAAGGATTAAACCAGCTCTGTCCTGGTTTGTTGTATAAGGACTTTCCCATAATCGTTTACTGATTTCAAAACGGTTTTGATTCGGTGATGGATCTTTGATTTGTACAGCAAACTGCTCTTTGTAACAGGGAGCTTTTGGTGTGAAATTAGGATGGTCATCTTCAATCACAGGTAAATCGGAGTTGTTCATAATTTGAGGAATATCACTCAAGATTTGAAGGGCGATGGCCTGATATTGTTTTGCTCGGTAGATGTCAAATTTTGCAATTCTTGTAATGATATCCGTCATTATTTCTTCAATTGATAACGAAGAGTTTAAAAAATTAAGTGTATATTGGTTTTTATAAACGCGACTCATTTCCCAGTGATCAAACATTTCGACTGAGACCACCTTTTGTTTTGTCGAATCTGTATAACAAACCACGGCGTTTCCACCGTTTCCAACTCTCTCTCCTGCATGGGCCCCACTGACCACTGCGAGTAACATCATAAGCATAAAACATTTCATAAGACTTCTCCCTCTTCTTCTGAGTTCGTTAATGGAAATAAATAAGTTGATAATTGATAGACTTCATTGGCGCCCTCTGGAACATCTTCCCCAATGGCTTCCATTTCATCTTGGAAACGGCGGATATGTTCTTTAAGTTTAGGCAGTGCTTTTTTATTGATATTAAAAATGTAAGAACTATAGTCCCGGTCTTTAATAGGTAGAGAGATCTTTTTTCTCGCTAGTTCGAGAGTATTTAAATGCGCTTTCTGAATAGAGAGGTCCATGACATCATCACTGGTGTTAATGCCACTTTGTGTCCGCTGAAAAAACCCTTCCTCATCTTTAACAATTAAGCGAAGTGATTCTAGATTGGCCAATGCCACTGAAATCTTCTCTGTAGCCATTCCAAATCGCTGACCAAGTGCTTTGGGATCCTTATCCACATCTTTAAGCTTCAGAATTGACAGTAAAGCAAAGTGAATCCAATCAGAAATAAGTTCAAACTCCTGCGACTTTAATTTGATCCCAATTAAGTCTGGATTTGATAGGTTAGGACTCTGTACTCTTTTTTTCCTGATTAAAACTTTTGGAAATGTACTCAAAACGAGGTTTCTTTCTGATGGATCTAATTTTAAAAGGTCCATGATCTTCTGGGCATTTTTTTTAGAAACTCTTCGCTTACCTTTCAAGATTTCATTGGCCGCACTTGGTTGCATCTGAATTTTTTTTGCCAGGGCCCTGACTGAAAATTTCGGATTAACTGCTTGGACCTCGACGAGTTTCCTTTGCAGGATTTTTTGAATTAAAATTTGTTCTTCCATGCATAGCATACTCCCTTCAGGTAATTCTCACGTCAACTTAAGCTGGTACATTCTGGACCATTCTAAAAAGTTACACGCGCCGCACAGTGCAAGTTCATATAGTAAAAAATGCTGTTAGTGATATGATTTATCAAAGGATTAACCATGGCCAAACTCATCACATTGCAACCCAATCAAGTCCTACTCCAGGAAGGTGAGCACAGTCATAATATGTACTGGGTTCAGTCAGGTCAGTTGGTGGTAACTAAGAAGCGTGGAAACGAAGATATCCTCTTGGGCCACATCCACACAGGGGAGTTAGTCGGAGAAATTTCATTTCTAGATAATGAGGCCCGGAGTGCAACAGTTAAGGCCATCAACGAAGTTGAGCTGATTGCCATTCCACAGGAAACTTTTGATAACATCTTCAATTCTCAACCTAAGTGGCTCGAAGTCCTGGTAAAAACACTGGCCGAGCGCCTTCGTAAAGCCAATGCCCGGATAAAAGTCTAAGATTTACGCATCTCGCCAATGTAATAATTCCCTCCATTCTGAGTCTCGGGTTGTCTAATGACGTTTAATCCTCTAGTTATGGGCCATTGATTTAATTTTGCTCAAAGCTTTTCGAGGGCTTTGAGATAGACGACCTTAAAGGTGATGAATGTCACAGACTCGCTTGCACCAACAACTTCAAGAGCTGTTTTCTGAAAGAAATTCTCAGAATCTGGCCGCCTGCTTAAGTCATCCTGACTTCGCCTCTTTCTTAGAAAAACACTTACTAAATTTGCCTGCTGATGACCTGGTTCTGACTCTTACTCATACGTCTTTTGCTCACGAATACCAGGTTCCTCATCAGGAGCTTTCTGAGTTCTTTGGAGATGCGGTAGTTCAGTTAATAGTTACTGCCGAACTCATGAAACTTTATCCGGACGAAAAAGAGGGAAGGCTCTCTCGCCTCCGAAGTTTTATCGTCAACGAAAAAACGCTCTCGCAAGTCGCCTCATACTTGGAGCTGGAAAAGCTTCTCTTAGTAGGTAAGGGTGAATTTAAAAAAGAGCTCCACCTTCAGGAAACTGTCCTGGCCGATTCTATCGAGGCACTTATGAGTGCCGTTTTTAATCACATGGGTCTGGAAGCGGCGTCAGTCATTTTCTTAAAGTGGCTCAGAGAGGCATCTCCAGAAGTTTTCCAGATGGAAAATCTTGAAAATTACGACGCCAAATCAAAACTTCAGGAAGCCACACTGGCAAAATATAAAACTCTTCCCCGCTATAGCGCTGATAACCTTTCAGAAGGTTTTTTAGTCAAAGTCTGGGTGAATGAGGGTGTGGTCGCTGAAGGTGTATTTAGTTCAAAAAAAATAGGTGAGCGTGAGCTTGCCCGCCAAGTTTTAGAGAATAAAGTTTTTTAAGGAGTTACAATGTTACTCGAAGATCAGCATCCGTTAAACAAGGCCATCATGATTGCCGTATTAGGGAAACCTAATGCCGGAAAAAGTTCTTTCATCAATCATCTTTTGGGATTTGACCTCTCTATTGTCAGCTCAAAGCCTCAGACGACGAGAAACAACTTTCACTGTGCTTTCACCATCGACCGCACTGAAGTTGTTTTAGTTGATACCCCGGGTATCCACGCAAATAATCAGGAACTCAATAAGCGCATGAATGGTCAGGCGCAAATGGGAGCTGAAGGCGTTGATATTAACTTCGTGCTTCTGGATCTCACGACTCACGTTGTGGGAGAATTCAGAGACTTCGTTAAAAACTTCGAGCATCAACTGGGCCGCACATGGATTATTTTCACTAAAGCGGATCTGGTAAATAAAGAGGCCATCACGCTGACAGAAAGTATGAAGGCCATCAAAGAAATCTGCCCTACGGTTGAGAAACATTTCATCATCAGTACTAAAGATGGATACAACATCCATGAGCTTACTGGTGCCATCCAGGATGCTTCTCAGGGTGGACCTCACCTTTATCCGAAGGGGGATGTATCAAACAAGAATGAAAGATTCTTTGTAACTGAATACATCCGCGAGCAGGCCTTCCGATTACTCCAGGAAGAACTTCCGTATGAAATTGCTGTAGTTATTGATGAATATAAAGACGTTAAGAAACAAGATGATTTCGCGGACCCTGAGGCCCATATCTCGGCTTCAATCCTTGTTAATCGTCCTTCTCAGAGAGCGATCGTCGTTGGTCGCGGTGGCTCTATTATTAAAGAAATCGGGATCAATGCCCGCAAAAAAATTGAGGCGATGACAGGTGGGAAGGTTCATTTGAACTTGCACGTTAAGGTCTCTCCTAAATGGTTCAATAACAATTACGTTCTAGATGAAATCGGTCTTCCACGGACACAGAATTCAACTCGCGTGTGGAGAAAGAAATGAGCACTAACAAAAGATCAATGGTCGTATCCCTTATTGGACGACCGAATGTCGGGAAAAGCACAGTCTTTAACCGCCTGATGAAAAAGCAATACCTCGCCATGACTCATGACCAGCCAGGTGTAACTCGTGACCGCCACTACGGCATTTTAAAGCTTGAAGAGCTTTATGAAGGCGAGTTGTATGAAGAGGATCTGATCCTGGTTGATACCGGTGGTTTTTACCCTGACAAAATCGATATCGATCCTAAGAAGAAAAATAATATCGATCCGTTTTTTAACATCATGGCCGATCACGCGAAGCTTGCCATCGATGAGTCGGACTTGGTTCTATTTATTGTGGACGTGAGAGATGGTTTACTTCCTTTTGATAAAGGAATTTCAGACTACATCCGGTCAACAAAAAAACCTGTCTGGCTTCTTCTGAATAAGTTTGATTCCGAAAAGCAAGACGGCGATCAGTATGATTTTTTCTCTCTTGGTCTGGATTCAGAAGATATCCATACTATTTCAGCTGAACATAACCGCGGTTTTAATGACCTTCGTGAGAAGCTCATGACCGCAGTTAAGAAATTTCAGGTTTCTGCCGTGAAAATGGATGAGGAAGAGCATTTACAAAATGGTGTTAAACCAAGAAACGATGTCGTTTCTTCGGTTGCTATTGTAGGAGCACCTAATGCTGGTAAATCGACCTTACTGAATTGTTTAGTGGGTGCTCAGCGCGCTTTGGTTTCTGAAATTGCAGGAACCACGGTTGATCCTATCGAAGGTTATGTTGATATCTACTTTGGCCCTGATTCAGATCTATTGAGCTCGCAAGATAACGCCTTTAGAAAAGATAACTCTGAGATCTATGAAGAGATGAAAAAATTCGCTCAGACCGGAGATGTTGAGCTGGACGAAGTTAATGAAGATGACCTGACGGAAAATGAAAAGAAAATCTACGTGGAGTTCGGTCAGACTGAAGAGTTTAAGGCTTTTCAGGAAGAGGAAGAAGAAACGGCAGGAGCTAAGGACTTTAGCTTCGATGAAACAAAAGTAGGGGAAGACTATTTCTCTGAAAAACAAATCATTAATGAGATCGAGAAAAACTTCAATGCTCCGGCAGATGAGGTGGAAAATCTTGAAAGTGCTCAGTGGGTTAACCGTTGGAGATCAATTAAGCTCGTTGATACGGCCGGGATCCGAAAGTCTAAGCTTGTTGACGGATTTATTGAAACTCAAAGTGTGTACCGCTCGCTTCGGGCCATCTCGGAATCAGATGTTGTGATCTTTATGATCGATTCAACACTCGGTATTACTCACCAGGACCGACGTTTAATTGATATTGCTCTTGAAAAGGGTAAGTCACTTATCATCTGCTTAAATAAAATCGATCTTCTTAAAGAAGTCTTTCTGGATGCGAAGAAGAAAAAAGAGTGGACTCAGAACCTTCGTGATGATGTTCCTTGGCTCAGCTTTTGCCAGTTGGTGACAATTTCTGCTCAGAAAAACAGAAACATAAATTATTTGAGAGAGGCCATCAAACGCACGATTGTTACTCGTAACAGAAAGATTCCAACGGGTGCTCTTAATCGATGTTTCGCGACACTGACGGATAAAAATCCAGTGGTGATTAAGAAAACAAGTGGCGGGCGTCTTAAAATTAAATATGCTTCAATGCTTAAATCTTCTCCTCCGACATTTTTACTCTTCAGTAATAAGTCTCAAGGGATCCCGGATAACTACCGCCGCTATCTGGTGAATGGTCTTCGTACGGAATTTGATCTGGTGAACACGCCAGTGCATTTAATTTTCAGGACTTCGACTGATATTGAAAGAAGAATGAAAAAAGTTGAGAAGAAAGCGGGAGCTACTAAATAGCCATTACCACGTAAAGTTATAGGTTACGATGAGAGTGATCACATTTCCGGTCAAATCATCGTAACCATACGTGCTGCCAGGATCATTTGTTTGTCGGTAGTCTTGAGTGAACTTATCGAAGAAATTAACCACATGATAAAGAAATTCTACATCAACGTAAGATGCTTTTAGTTCCACCGGAAATTCAAAGCCGAACCCAAGACCTGTCCCGAGACCCCCACCTTTAACATCACTGAGATTTTTTTTATCCAGGAATTTGTTTCTCTGGTACCAGTATTCTAGACGGCCTACGAAGTAGGGGTTTGAATAGGTTATTGCTGTCCCTAAATCCGTGGTGTCGATGTAGTATTTGTAGCCCACAAAGAGGCGGGTCATATCTGTGACAACGGCCCCAATCTTGTTCTGTCCAGGGTAGCCATTGACCTCAGTGTCCAGCACCATTGTATGCTTTGAGTACTCAAGACCCAAAAGGATGGCCTTTTGAAAATCCAGGAAATAATTTACTGATAAGTGAAACGTAGGGTGATTGTCCTCATAGGCCTGGCCGCGGTTTCCGGTAAAAGTGGTAAGCCCGGCCCCTAAGTTAACTGAAAAAAATCGGCCGTAGCGGTAGAATCTCTCATCCTCTAAAACCTGACTTGATTCAAGATCCTCGTTGAAGTCTGAAAAAATATCTCCGCCACTTACGACAGTTTCGTCTTCGAGTTCCTGCATAACTTGATCTGTGGACTGAGCGTAGACTTTAAGTCCAACCAGTAGGGCAAAGGAAATAAGGATGAGGCGGATAATTGTCATTATAGGTAAAAGTGAACAGCTGCTTTAAGAAAGCTGTCCCCCAGAGTCTGAAAAGTTGTACCGGCCTGTTGATCAACTTTTCTGACAGAAACGCCGAACTCTAAACTAAAACCAAGGCTTTCAAGACCTGAAAAATGAAATTCAGAACCCATAGTTCCATCAAATTGGTACCCTGATTCGGCTTTTTTCTCATCATTGAGGTAAGTTTCCGTGGCGAATAATCCGGCCATATAAAAATTTAGCTGCGGTTCATCAAAAATGATGCGGTAAAGCTTAACTCCTGCACCGTACAAGGTATTGTCCCGATCCGATTTAAAGCCCAGAAGGCCACCCATAGCGAAGGTTTTGGACTGTTGAACCTTGATTGATAGAGCTGGAATGTCATTTGCCAGCTGATTTGTCATCCCAAGTCCCATCCGGCCACGCAAATCTGCTCCCCAGCTCTGTAGGGGAAGTAGAATAAGCACTAAAATCAAAAATTTTTGTCTCATAAGTTAAGTCTAGGGAATCTTTTGATCTTTGACAACGTTACTCGCGAGGTTTTAAACTTCTAATGAATTTTTCCAAAGCCACCAAAAAGGATTTCCATGAGCGACGTGACTCAAACCCAGACTCTTGAGCAAACATTAAATAAAACTGACTTTGGTCATACTATTTACGAATACCGTAAAATCTTATTCGGCATTGTTATTGCCATTCTTATTGCTGTAACAGGTTTCACGATCTGGAGGCAGGCGCAAAAATCTCAGGCGCAGGATATTTCAATTAAAGTTTTTGAATTTAGAACAAAGACATGGGAAGGCACTAAAGACGGTAAAGTTTCTGATGCCGAATTAGTGAAAGTTTTTGAAGGTCTGGATAAAGAAGTCCAGGCTTCTCCCGTAATGGTTCCCGTTGCTCTTGAAATGGGAAAATTTTTAACTGAGAAAAACCTTCTGGCCGAGGCTGAAAGTGTTTTATCAAAAGTTAATATCTCTCATCCGGTTGCCGCTTTTTTTGTTGGTATGCAGAGAGCTGTCATTCTTGAAAAATCCAACCGTGTTCCTGAAGCCATCGCAGTTTTAGAAAAACTATCCAAGGATAAAGACGGACTTATGTCTGCTAAAGTTAACCTGGAACTCGGGCGCTTAAATCTTGCTAACGGTGAGAAGGGCAAAGCTCAAACTCATCTTGAATACGTGATTAATACTTATCCTAACGATGAACACGCTAAGCTTGCTAAGCTCTACATGGCCAAGCTCGCTCAATGAGATTATTTCCACTCATCATTGCCCTTATTTTAGGTGCAGGTTTTTCTTCCTGCGCCCGGCTTAGGCCAGAGGCTCCGGTCAAAGAAGTCAAATTCTTCAAAAATATTTGGGCAAAAAATCTCGACAGTGCCTATGTTTCTGGAAACCTGCCCATTGGTTTAGGTGCCACCAGGATTTTTAACGACATCGTCTATATGGGAAGCATCGATGGTGTTATGAATGCCTATGATGTTGAAACTGGTCGCGTCCTGTGGACTGCTGATGAGAAGACACCTTTGGGTGGACCTGTTGAGTTTTTTAAAGATCATGTGGCCTATGGGGGATTAAACGGCAGACTTTTTGTCCGTCACTATCTTTCGGGGAAATTGAAGTACGCCATTGACCTGGCCGCACCTATTGAGAGCGCTCCAGTTTTTCACAATGATCATTTATTCATCTATCTTCGTGGGCATCAGATCGTTCACATGGATGCTGAGACCGGAAAAGTAATCTGGGTCTATAAACGGGCCGTTCCTGTTACAACCACTCTTCAGCGCACCAGCAAACCACTCATCATTGGAAATAAAGTCATCATAGGGTTTGCAGATGGATTTCTTGGTGCCCTCTCTATGGATGAGGGTCTTTTAGTCTGGGAAACAAAACTCGTTGAAAATTCAAAATTTGTCGATATTGACCTCAATCCTATCCTTGCGGGTGGGATGATTATTTCAGGGTCTCCATCAGGGGAGCTTAAAGCGATTAACCCAGAAAGTGGTGCCGTTGCCCGCGCTTATGGCGTAAGTGTCATGGCCCACCCGGTACTTAGAGGTGAGCAGCTAATTCTTGGAACTAACGATGGGGAAGTTGTGATCATGAACCTGAGTGGCGACACCCTCAAGAAGGCTAAGGTCTCTACTCAGGCCGTAAGTGCCGTAAGTTGGTGGAAAGAAATGATAGTTGTTGCGACCTTTGATGGAAAAATCCAGGCCATCGATCCATTGACCATGAAAGCCGTGGATCAGTTCAATCTTGGCTATGATTATTCGGCTATCTTTTCAGACATCGTAACTACTGATGATTTCATGGGAGTTTACACATCCCGAAATCGCCTCTACTTATTTCATTAAGAAAAAGCCAAATCTTAGGGATATGTTTTTTTTACTCTTCTAAGGTATTGAAACTCACTAGACCTGAAAAAAAATGTCATTTGTGAACATTTTTTGCCTCTGCACCCCCTTTGGGAGTAGAGTTTGCTGGAAAAAATAAAGGACTGTTTATGAATAAAATTCTCTTTTCTATGGCGCTACTTGCCCTCAGCTCGGCTTCTCAATCTGCTGTAAAAATCGAAGAAGAACTCTATCTCATGGGTCAGAATCCAGAAGTTGTAAAAGAGCTTATCCTCGTAGGATCAGTTGAAGTCGATCACGTGACCTCTCAAGGTTTTGAACTCTATGGTAGTAAGGGCCTTGCCGCTTACCTTGATCAAAGAAATATTCCTTACGTGGATATGAAGCAAATTAGTAAGAAGGCCCTTGCTGCTTATCCTACACATGACCAAATCACGGCGAAACTTCAAGCTGCCGCCGCAAAATACCCCTCAATTATGCAATTGGTTTCTATTGGGAAATCCATTAAAGGCAGAGACCTATGGGTGATGAAAATTTCTGATAATGTTGCAACGGACGAAGTTGAGCCAGAGTTTAAATACATTTCATCAATGCATGGAGATGAGATCACAGGCCGTGAGCTAACAGTGAGCCTCATTGAAGAAATTGGTCAAAAATATGGGACAGATTCTGAGATCACTGATCTCGTAAATAATACAGAAATTTACATTATGCCATCCATGAATCCAGATGGTTCGGCCCTTAAACAACGGGCAAATGCCAGAGGTCTTGACCTTAACCGTGACTTCCCTGAATTTGGGAAACCAAATACGACTGCCGGTCGCCAGATCGAGAACCAGCACGTAATGAAATTTCAGGCGTCACGCAGATTCTCTCTATCTGCCAACTTTCATGGTGGAACAATTGTTGCCAACTATCCTTGGGATTCAACATACGATCGCCATCCTCAGGATGCTTTTGTTCAAGAACTCTCACTCATCTACGCCGAAACAAATCCTGAAATGAGATCTTCAACAGAATTTAAAGACGGGATCACTAATGGTGCTGATTGGTATGTCGTTAGAGGCGGGATGCAGGACTGGAGTAGTTTCTTCCATGACGATCTACAGATCACACTTGAAGTTTCCCATGATAAATACCCAAGCTACAGTCAGATTCCTGGTTTCTACCAGAGCAACCGTGATTCGATGGTTAATTATATGAAGCAGGTTCACCGTGGTGCTGGTTTCAAAATTAAGCGTCCAGGTGTTTCGGGTACGGTAGCGATTAAGAAACTTTCG
>DLGL01000105.1:49929-50098 GCA_002482685.1 Bacteriovoracaceae bacterium UBA7695
AGGTTCCGAGTTTTTTAAAGTTATGCCTGAAGGAGATTACTCTTACACAATAACTGAAAAGAATATGGCACCAAAAGAAGTTCGTGTTTTTATCGAAAATAATAAAATTTTCAAAAACGGTAACTATACAGTTCTGGAATAATTACTAACTGCCTTATTTGAATGGTGT
>DLGL01000034.1:0-12258 GCA_002482685.1 Bacteriovoracaceae bacterium UBA7695
CAGGTCCTCGTTATAATCCACCATCTGGCGGAAACACTAACCCAGGAACATACCGTCCGGCGCCGACTCCAACACGTCCTACAACACCAACTGGAACACCTACAGGTCCTCGTTATAATCCACCATCTGGCGGAAACACTAACCCGGGAACATACCGTCCTACGACGCCGTCTGGAACACCTACAGGCCCACGTTACAATCCACCATCAACTCGCGTTCAAGTTCCTGGCTCACGTTACAATGGGCCAGTAGGCCCTCGTTACAACAATCCTGGGACAACTCGCTATACAACGTACCGTCCGATCAGAACGCAGTATGGAACTCCATACTACCACCGTCCGTACGGCTACTCTCCGGTTCGTTATAGCAGCTACTACCATATCCCTTATGGCAACCCTTACTACAGCACGATTCGTTACTACCGTTCATACGATTGGTACTCTTATGTTCTTCGTACCAACCGGAACTATATTTATGCTAACTGGATTTTCTACCCTGCCACTGGTTACAACAATGGTTACTGGACAATCGATAACTACCCTTACTACGTCTACAATGGTTACAGAAACCGTTACTCTTCTAACGACTACTGTAACTACCAACTCGTAGACCAGTACAACCATCAGGTAGTTCAGACTTACTGGAACCAAATTTGTAATTCTGGTTATGATTCGTGTTCGTACGAGCGTGACCGCTTGAATGCTCAAAATGGTGAACACCGTTACTTCTGTTCGGAAACTTACCGAGATCAGGGTTACGACTACTCAACTCCATCTTATGATGATTCAAATTATGGTTCGGACTACGGCTACACTGGTTACGACAATACTCCCGACACAAATACTTGTTACGATACAAATCGTGATGGGATGTGTGACAACTATCAGTCTTCACCGGCCCCTGCACCGGCACCTGCACCGGCACCTGGCTCTTGCGTAGACTATAACAATGACGGATATTGCGATTAATTTTTAAAGTTCTCAAGGCCACTCAGACTGTTAAAGCAGGATGAGTGGCTTTTTTTTTACCTGATTCCTACGGCCTTCATCCATTCCGGACTGGCATCAATAAGTTTTCTCAGTTTTAAATCGAAAAAGCCTACGGTAAATACGGCTTCAGAGGCTACTTTCCCATCGCTATTTAATATCTTCTGCTCAAGGATCATTACCTTAGGAGTTATAATTTCTTTGGTCTGGGACTGAATTCTGATGAGATCTCGATTTTTGATTTCCCGCTTAAAACGAACCTGAAGATCCAACAGAACGGGACCTTTTTGTTCCCGCTGGATAACATCAAGGCCAAAACCTTTTTTTGTTATAAAATCCCAACGAGCTTCTTCATAGAGTTGAACATAAACAGCATTATTCACATGGCCAAAAGAATCGAGATGACATTCCTTGATTAATACTTCGTACTCAAAGATCTCATTTATATTCATCGTTACTCAGGCTGATTCTTATTTAAGCGCAGGTCCTGAACTTCTTTATATTTTCGTCCAATGCGAGTGAATAATTCTGAATCCACTCCACCGACGTCAGCCACTACATCACTTTCTTCAACACCGCCCTCAGATCCTTCGGAGTCAAACATGCTCTTAAATGGATTTACATCCGGAGAGCCACCTGACTTACTCAAGGCCGAAAACCCTGCGCCTTTGGCAGTATTATATTTACCTGAAACCTTACCCGATTTTATATCAGGATCACCGTCTTCATCTCCGGCCACGCCCGTAAGGTCATCACCCAAAGAAGCACTTCCACCCCCGCCTCCACCACCGGCACCGCCGCCACCCAGGCCAGCTCCAGCTGTTTGAGCACCAGGAGTCATCGAAGCCGCGCCAGCAGGATTTAATATTCCACTGGCCTCTTTAGCATCTTTTTCAAAAGGCGAAGCAATATCCTGAACAGATTCGGTATCATTATTTGAAACAGTTGGATCAGGTTCTCCAATCGTATCGACGGGCTCATTAAAACTAAAATCCTGATTTGATCCAGCTCCACCAAAATCAATTGTGTTCCCAGTGAATGTTCCAGTATTTGTAGTGATCTTTTCAGCAGCAGCAACACATTCAGGATCATTCATGGCCGCCGCAGTCATACACTTATCTAAATTATCTGTGGCCAGATCTTGCGCCAGCATTTTCTTCAGTTTTTCGCCTACCATCTCGTTATTTAAGGCCTGTTGCTTGGCCTGATCTAATTTCTGTTTAAAGGTTAGCAGTGCACTTCCAAACTGCTCCATGGCCTGGCCATTGAGAAAAACGACACTTGATCCCGATATACTCATGAGGGCCATCTGGCAGTCTTCACGTCCAAAAGAAGCAATCCCTAATTCTGTTTCAACTTCCTTGGCCAGGTTCGCCATGAGCTTTGGGTCTTCTGGACATTTTTTAGGCAGACTTTTTTTCCCACCCAATGTGGCCCATTGAAGCAGGTTGGCTGAAAGACTAGCTATTGCAGTTTTATAAAGATTCGCCTGACGAGTAAAAAGTTTGGTATTAAGTTCGTTACGCGCGATGGTCGCATCAATGGCAGCATTATGTCCGTTGCCTTTAACTATTTCGGCCTCAACAACTTTAGAAGCTTTTTTATTTGCTTCATTTACCATCACTCCCTGGGCAGTAATCATTCCCTTCTCTGCTAGAAGAACAGCATTGTAATTCAAAAGCATTGTGGAGCAATTCCCAAAATCTGCCGTGTATCCACCATCTCTGAGACAAGTAATGGCGCCATCAGCAGTGCTCTTTCTCTGAGGAGGGGTCATCATGGTTTGACCTAAGACTAAAGCCGCCACAGCGTGGCTTTCGCATTTATTTAAGTTTCCACCCATGCCCTTCTTGAACAAACGTTCTTTATAAGAATTTTGGAGAGGTATTTTGCATTGGGCCCCATAGTTATTGGCCGCACCTTGCTGATTATTGTTTCCAGCATTATTTGCATTCGCAGCTAAAACCGAAGTTGCGGTCATTAAGCACAAAATAAAAAAATTCATCTGTTTCATAAAAACCCTGCTCTTATTTGTCATATTAAACTTATCGGCTATTTGGTTAATATCTTGATTTAATGATACTTCTCAAACATCAAAGCAACATGAGATCTCCAACTAAACACTGTAAATTCAAGATCTTAAATTAAAAAAGCCCCTTAAAAAGGGGCTTTCAATGGCAGATATAAATGGCATTAATTCTTAGGTGGCTCACTCACAAGCTCTGCTCGTGGTTTTGTCTCAAACATTTTTGTGTAGTTTAAAATATAGCGGTCTGAGACCTGTTTAAAAATTGAAGCTTCAGTCTTTTTGGAGATGTCCTGAACAGGAGATTCAAAATCATCGAGAGTTGCCTCAGGAGTGCCGGCCGCAACAGGTCCCTCTGCTGGAACTTCTTCTGTTGAATCCATAGAAAAACCAGTGTCAATTGGCATTTCAACAGAAGGAGTTGAAGCTGTGTTAACCTTAACCTCTTCCGGCGCCATAGTTTCTGTTTTCTCAGCAGCAACTTCGCCAGCGGCCGGCCCCAAAGAAGCGAGATTTATATTCGCAGCTCCAGCGGCCTGGTTCATACTTCCTTGAAGAGCTGCAACCTGATCATTAATCGACTTATCAAAATCAGTAGTAGGCTGACCTTTTTCTTTCTGGGCCTTGTTGTAAGCAACTTTTAAGGCATCTGTTTCAGATTTAACTTTAGCAGCATAACTTCCAATTTCTCCGGCGATATTTGCAGCGAGATTTTCATCTCCATTGACCAGGGCCTGAGCAAGATCACTAGATAAAGAATTAACTTTATTCATTGTGGGAAGATTAAAATTCGCAAGGCTTGCTGGTTTATTTATTTTTACAGGTCTTGAGCAGGCTGCACTTGAAACGACAAAATCAGAACCCGAAGTTGAGAGACATTCTTTTTTCTTATTAACGATGAGTTCCTGCATTTTTCCTGCTTTATATTTAGGGCCAGACGAGTCGTTACTTCCGTCACCTGAAGGATCACTGTCTTTGCCTCCGAGATCAAGTTTATCTAACTCTAATCCATCAGAATCGGTCTTAAACTGAGCGATCACTGACTTCAGGCTTTCGATATTTTTTTTAGCAATGCCAGCTCTTTTATACAGACCAGAGGCAACGGTGGCGGACAATACACCAGAGACTCCAAAGGTAATTGATCGATTGAAAGACTCACTATATAAGGCAGAAATTTTTCCTCCAACAGAAGGGACAATCACTCCTAAACCACTTATTAACAAAGTTCCGTATTGGGTAATTTGTCCCCCACTTTCACCTAGCTTTCCTGATCCGAAACCGTAAGCAAGTTTTAAGGCCGAAGACCAGTTAAGACCTAGTTTTGGGCTTGGCTTACAATAAGCATAAAAAGGAAGAGCAGGTCCGACCAAAAATCCACCCGCTGCAATTTTAGCAGCCTTATCCGCAATCGTTTCTCCAATAGCAAATCCCATGGCCGTCATATGAATAACGGATACAGCCGTCATCCATAATTTTCTATTATTCAAAAACTCCAACGTTGCTTGTTCTTCTTTGAGTCTTTCTTGAAGTAGAGTCTTTTGTGCAGAATCACCTTTTGTAGCGATTTCAGTTTGCTTAAGCTTTAAGTCTTTTAGACGATTCTTATGATTTTCATTTACTGCCTTGGCCCCTGTTATTTCCGAAAGCATGTGGACTAGAGATCCTCCTGCATAGATTCCAATGGAAGGAACTGAAAGCCCTTTCATGCACCCAGTAATGATACTGGTCCCAACGGCACTAGTCGCAAGAACAAGAATTTGATTTGTGTAAAAATCATACCCCCCCTTACTACCAGTACCAGAGGCCATATATTCATCTGTAGCGAGGGCCACTGGAGAGATGATTAGTTGGAAACTCATGAGTATCGCAAATAATTTTTTCATGTACCTATTTTACCTTAAAAAAAAGACTTCCCGCCTGGGCTTCATCTGTAGAAGGGCGGGAAGTCTCTAAGTCCATTGAATGACGAGTTATGTGGGCTAAGTCGCTGCCAACTATTCTTGCTTTTTCTTAGCTTTAGCTTTCTTCTTTTTACCCTTCATAATAACAAATGCAACTGCGCAGGCGATGACCAGGCCTATGAGCATCATCGTGCTATCATCACCTGTTTCCTCAGGTCCTCTGGACTTCGTTTTATTTGCCTGAAGATCCATTGCTGAATTTGGGTTAAATGTCGTATCAGAAAAATTAGCATCCTGAGTTTTACTGTTTCTTAAATCAGCAAGCTCAGATTTTTTCTGCCGGAAGACTCTGAGTGTGGAGATTAATTTCTCCATGATTGGCTGGTAAGCCGCGTACTGATCTTTTCCAACTGAAAATGTTACTGCAACACCAAGATCTTCTTTCACAGTGGCAAGATATCGGGTGTAGAAGCCAGGAACTTCCGAAGCAAGATGGAGGGCGTCTACCCATTGGTGATCATTGATTCGGCTCATCTTTGTTGTTTTAGATTCTGAAATTTGTTTTTTTCCACCTGGAAGAGAATACTCCTTGGGCTTTTTGAGATAGGCCATGTACTCATCCAGGCTGTCCTGCTCCCCACGGATCTTGGCAGCCAGAATAATTATCGACTCTTTTTTTCTGTCAGCGTTTTCGCTCTGGCAGACATACTCTGTTCCCTCTAGGGCGCATTCCCATCCCGGTGGGAGCTCAAATTCGCAGAATCGGCTGGAAAACCGCTTGGCCTCGGAGGTTGTACCCCAGATTACGAGTGTGCAGAGTAGTAAAAACTTCATTGGGAGAAGTCTCATGAGCTTTATCCTTGTCAGTATAGTAAGAATTCTTTATATCATTCTAACCTGATCTCAACTGGTTACAACCAAACAAAAATTGCCTTATATGAAAGACAATCGGCCCTTTCTTTATATCTTCGGGCCTTGTGCCCTCGAGTCACTTGAGCAAATCGCTCCGGTGGCCACCCTATTGAGTAGGCATAAGATCAAATACATACGAACTCAGCTCTTCAAACCCCGCACTAACCCGGAAGCCTTTCAGGGTTTAGGTGAAAGTGGAATTGAAATCCTTAAGACCTTGAGAAAGACCTACACAAAAGAAGAGTTAGGCTTTGTTTGTGAGGCCTGCTCTTCTGATCAACTCGAAGTGATCGCTCCATGGGCCTCGATTATTCAAATTGGTGCCCGCAACATGCAGAACTTTGAGCTTCTAAAAGCGGTAGGTAGAAACTTTTCTGATAAACACGATTACGTTTTATTAAAACGTGGTTTTGCTAATACAGTTGAAGAATGGCTTGCGTCTGCTCAGTACCTGATTCAAGGTGGCGTACCTAAGTCAAAAGTCATTCTTTGCGAACGTGGGACCCGATCGGTGACGTCTCCAACCGGTGTTCAGCTCGATTTCATCGCTGCCATGGAAGCTAAAAAATCTGGATTTCTGGTGATTACTGATCCAAGTCACGGCTCAAAGAAAAGTGAATTTGTTCTTCCCCTTGCGCGAGCAGGGCTGCAATTAGGTCTTGATGGAATAATGGTTGAGTGTCATCCAAAGCCTTCAGAATCTGTGAGTGATGCAAAACAGGCCATCTCTTTAGAAGCGATGGAAGAGTTTATCAAGACATCACTTTAACATAGACCTGCCGATGAGGCCTTCTTTCAATTCTTTTTTCATGTTAAATCGCTGAGTGATTTTCACGATGGATGAGTCCGATTTTGTTTTGTAAACAATCCCCGAAGCGATCAAAACATTTCCACCGATGTAATCGAATTCGAAAAAATCAATTCTCATGCCTTTATTGATGTCGTCAGCGATGCCTTTATCAACAACCACGTATTCTTTTTTTGCGGATACTTTTGTTACCGTCATTTCGATATCGTAGGTCTTAAACTTACTATCGACTAAGACCGTGTCACTTTTATCAACACGCCTGATTAGATTAATTCCGAAAGCAGTACCAAGATCGGTCGAATGACCACTAACAACCTGGCTGCCCCGAAGTTCTACTCTCCAGGAGTTGCCTAAGGCAAAATTAATTCCTGCGTAAGGAGTTATCCATTCACGGTTTGATGAATTATATAAATTTGTTTGAGTGTTTAAAGAAGGTCTGCTGGCCTCATCATTTTCATAGGGATCATTTTTTAAAGATGAAACTCCGTCTACGCCGGCCACAAGAGCAACATATTTCCAGGCCATTGCACCTTCGGCCTGCCAGTAAAGTTCCTGGGAAAGATCAGAACCTGGTCGACGGTAGCCAAACCGAGCCGTCAGAAAATTATTATTTTTTCCTATGAAAGTGGCACCCAGTCCTGCTGACATTTCATTTCCTGTATCACCCAAAACAAGTCTTTCATAATCGTCTTCTATAGGATCAAATTCATTGTTCGAATAAGGAGTATAACGGAAAGTTCCTTCCAGCGTGTATTGAATCTGGTCTACCTTTTTGAAGGCAAATTGAAGATTAAAAAAAGTCGACTGAACACCTGAGGAAGTTGCATTAAAGCTCTCCCCATTGACTTCACTTTTGGCGTTGTTTTGTCTGAATCTAACTCCGCCACCAAATTGAAAATCATTTGTAGCGCCATAGTAGCCGGCAATTTCTGTCTGAATCCGGCCAAATGATCTGCCTTCAGGTAAGCTCTCCGCTTGTCCCTCGTTATCTACTGTCTTTGAAGTCGCAAAGGAGTCCACATAAACACCGAGCTGATATCCCTTACTCTTCAACACACGGGTTGATTCTACATAAGGAGTGGGAGCACTCTGAGCGTAGAGCTGAGCACTTATAAAAATGAGTAGGTAAAATAATTTCATGAATTCATCATACGGGCACCACGGTCGTTTGTAAAAAAGTGCCATTCGGTTTTTCAAAAGTCACTAAATCCGCTTGCCGGTACCAGATGCCATTATTTTTCGAAAATAGACAAATAGATTGATAGGCCAGGGCAGTAAATTCCTGAAACTCATTCCTGGCACTCTCGATAGCAGAATGAAGTTCGATCGGATCGTGGAATCGGCCGATGGTAAGAAAGGACTTTTTATTATCTTTCATCTTCTTTTCTCTATCAGAAATATAGGACTGGCAAATCGAAAAGAGAGATTCCTGACAAAGAGAGAACTCCTCATCTTGAACCGGATTTAGGTAGAGGATTTTATTCCGGCCATGTTCATGAACATCAAGACCAGAAAAACTTAAACTATGGTTAGCAGTATTTTCAAAGAAAAAAGACTCCAGCTCTTCAACCAGTTCTTGTTGTAATTTTTTTGTCTCAGTCACTTCCACCTCAAAAGGAGGCACAATGGGAAGGTGGAGTTCAGGATTGGTTTGATATTTCGAATCAAATCGGGATCTAAAGCTTTCAATATTTTTTGAAAAAGCATTATCAGGATAAAATGTAAGGCCAAGAAAGTACTTGGTATTCATCTCACTATTTTAAGGGTCAACAGAGAGCAACACAAACAAAAAAAAGGGGGAACGAATTCCCCCTTTAGGACCATTTTCTTATTTTACAGGCTCAAAAACCGCAGAAGCACCAAGTTCTTCCTCGATACGGAGAAGTTGATTATATTTCTCCATTCGGTCAGAGCGAGAAGCCGAACCAGTTTTAATATGACCGGCACCACAGGCCACGGCCAGGTCAGCTATAAAAGCGTCAGCTGTTTCACCTGATCGGTGAGAGATGATGGCCTTGAAACCGTTATCGTAAGCAAGTTTAAGAGTATCAAAGGTCTCTGTCAGAGAACCAATTTGGTTCACTTTTACTAGAATCGCGTTAGCTTCTTTGTTTGTGATTCCACGTTGAAGAATCTTTGCATTTGTTACAAAAAGATCGTCCCCTACGTTTACTAATTGATTTCCAAGCTTGGCCTGAAAATCAATGAACCCTTTTTGATCACTCTCATCAAAACCATCTTCGATTGAATAGATCGGAGCAATCTTAGTCATGTGTTCATAGTAAGGAATCATTTCAGCAGATGTGTACTCTTTTCCTTGCATGGTATATTTACCGTCCTTATAGAACTCAGATGCAGCACAATCAAGAGATAGAGAAATATCCACACCCGGCTTATAACCAGCTTTTGTAATTGCTGTTAAAATACATTCAATCGCTTCGTCGTGACTCTTAAGATCAGGAGCAAATCCCCCTTCATCTCCAACGTTAGTTGAATAACCTTTGTCGTGAAGAACTTTTTTAAGATTATGAAACACTTCAACACCAGCACGGAAGTTTTCAGAAAAACTTTTCTTCATGTGCGGAACGATCATGAATTCCTGGATATCAAGATTGTTTGAAGCGTGGGCACCTCCATTAATAATGTTCATCAGGGGCGTAGGCAGTCTTAATTTACCGGTAGCATTGGGAACTTTAAGATCTTCAAAAAGGTATTTATAAACTGGCTTACCTTTAGCAAGCGCACCAGCACGACAAACGGCCATCGATACACCAAGAATAGCGTTGGCCCCGAGTTTGTCTTTATTTTCAGTTCCATCAATTTCAATCATCAAGTGATCAATTGCTCTTTGATCAAAAACACTTTTCCCGATGAGTTTAGGAGCAATCAATTTATTAACGTTATCCACTGCTTTCAGAACACCTTTACCCATGAAGTGAGTTTTATCTCCATCACGAAGCTCTAGTGCTTCACGACTTCCCGTCGAAGCTCCAGACGGAACAGAAGCGCGACCCACAAGACCTGAGTCCGTTGTTACATCTACTTCAATGGTAGGATTACCGCGAGAATCTAAAATTTGACGTGCGTGAATATTTTTGATGCTGCTCATAAAAACTCCTTGGTGAATGACTAAGAAGTTACCTATGAGCTCTGCGTAAAGTAAACCTTAAGAAGCTTTTTTAAGAATAGGAACGGCCCACTCGGGTGGCTTAAAATTGGTTTTGGGAAAAGGTAATTTATTGGCAATAAACTCTTCAAAGAAACTAGGAACATACCCAGTAGCTACCATTTCACCGATGAATTTATTAGTCTCTGGATCCTTACCTGTCTGAATCCAACGGAAGATGTCTCTTACGATATACCGGCCGTGCTCATCCACTCCCAGAACTTCTGAGATGTGAGAAGTACGACGACCACCATCATGATAACGGGAACATTGAACAATCATCTGAAGTGCAGATCCTACCATCTTACGAATAGCATCAGGTGGTATGCGGGTCTCACCCATTAAACAAAGAGTTTCAAGACGGGTACAGGCATCCACCGGATTATTGGCATGAACCGTTCCCATTGAACCTTCGTGACCAGTCCCCATAGCATTTAATAAATCCAGGGCTTCAGGTCCACGAACCTCCCCTACGATAATTCGGTCAGGACGAAGACGAAGAGCAGATTCCATCAGGTCACGAATTGTGACACCTTTGATTCCTCTCACGGGATCTTCTTTACGTGTTTCAAAGCGCACAACGTGCTCAGCTTTAATTTGAAGTTCCGCCGCATCCTCGATAATCAGCAAACGCTGAGTCTTAGGCATACGACCACCCAGAACGTTAAGCATTGTTGTCTTACCAGAACCTGTACCACCACTGACCAGCGTATTTTTACCAAGGTACATAATACAATCGAGAAAGCGGGCGCCATCAGGAGAAAGGGATCCAAAGTTAATCAAATCTTTCAAACCTAATTTTTCTTCGGAGAATTTTCTGATAGCGACCGTTACACCCGCTTTCGCCATTGGTGGGATCACCACAGCGATACGCGAGCCATCCGGAAGACGAGCATCCAGTCGTGGATTGTCGGCGTCAATCACCCGACCTACTGACTGGGCAATGGCCCGCATCGAGGCCATCAGTGCTTCATCATCGGAAAATTTATTAGGGACTCGGTAAACCAGTCCTTTACGTTCAACAAAAATTTCGTGAGGTCCATTGATCATGACTTCAGATACGGCAGAATCTTTCAGCAAGTCTGCTATCGGAGAGAGGAGGTTCGCAATGGCGTCTTGAAAAACGCTGCTCATAAATCAATAACCTTTTAGTATTCTTTCGGCATCCAGACCTGGGCTTCACCCTTATCTGATGCTACTTCTCTTTTCGGCGAAAATTTCTTTAAAACAACTACTTTTCCATCATTCTTTGAACTCGGGCAATAAAAAGCAAATTCTCCGGGGTTATCAAAAACCACCTCAGCCTCAGAAACTTTGCCTTTATTGGCGGCCATAAAGACCTTGTGAGATTCGACAATCAAGCAGTTAGGTTCTTCAACGGTGGAAGTCACATAGAATTTAATTTTCTCACCTTCAAAAACTGAAAGTGATTTAGGATAGTATCCTTCCTTAGTCACAATAATGGAGACTTCCCGTGTAGGGTGAGTGTTTTTTTTGGCCTCTTCTGCATAAGCAGAAAAAGTTAAAAGACTAATGGTGAGTAAAAGAAGCTTCATTCCAACCTCGTTGTTCAGTTACTCTTCGGCTGGAGAGAGTGATTTACTGAGCTGATTTTTGAGGGCTAGAAACCGACTGTTTCGATTGCATAATAAGCAGGTGTCTCATAAGGGTGAGCCTCCTTCATCGCTGCAACCACTCCCCTCAAAAATTCTGTGTCACACACCATCTCAACTTTAACTTCCTCAACAATTTCGAGCTTATCAAGAGAACCCACGAAAGGGTTACTGCCCTTTAACGACCGAAACTGTCCAGTACCTGAGTGTTCAAAACAGCAAGAGTCATAGTTGCCAATCTTCCCGGCACCGGCCTGAAACATAGCGGCCTTAACTTTCTCTTTAAAATCTTTCGGGATGAAAACGATGATTTGATACATGTGAAAAATTCCTCATTCAAACAATTACTTACAAAAATAGAATCACATCAAAACCGGGTAGACACCTCCTAACACGGGCGGAACAATAATATCTCATTATGAATGAAAAAACCTGGCATATGAAATGCTTTGAAATCACGGAGGATAAATGTACAAATCACTCAAGTCGACGGCCGTAGTAATCGGGATGTCGCTGGCCGGAGCGGCCCTAGCTTGTTCTATAGATGGAAGTGGCGGATTTCTTCCTGAAAACGACATGAAAATTCCTGTTGATGCAAAAGGTATCAATGGCGGAATCACAGAAGCTCAATTTAAATCAGCGATCGATAAAGTTGAAACACTTTACGCTCCTATCATTGCCAGCATGGGTGCAAAACTTGTGATTGAACGCAAATGGTCTGATGCCACTGTAAATGCTTACGCCTCTCAAAGTGGTAAAACATGGAATGTAGCTATGTTCGGTGGACTTGCCCGACATAAAACAATTACAGAAGACGGTATGTCACTGGTTGTGTGTCATGAAATT
>DLGL01000034.1:12294-52801 GCA_002482685.1 Bacteriovoracaceae bacterium UBA7695
AATTGGTCACCATATTGGTGGAGCGCCTAGAAAAGGTGGTTCAGGTGGCGGTTGGTGGGGTGGCGGTTCAGCAAGCTCATGGGCCTCAAATGAGGGCCAGTCTGATTACTTCGCTACTCTTAAATGTCTTCGTAAGGTTTTCATCAATGATAACAACGCAAGTGTTGTAGCAGCGATGTCTGTGCCTAAATCACTTGCTGATGCTTGTAAGACAGAAATGAAAAATGACAAAGACGATACCGCTCTTTGTATTCGTACAGGGATGGCAGGAAAATCAGTTTCAGATCTTTTCTCTGATTTAGGAAAACTGCCTGAAACTAAATTCGAAACTCCAGATGCAAAAGTTGTCAAATCGACTGATCACAACCACCCAAAAGCTCAGTGCCGCCTGGACACTTACTTTCAAGGCTCGTTATGTGATGTAGGAATGAACGAAGATGTTTCTGCAACTGACGAAGTGACTGGAACTTGTCATCCGAAGTTAGGTCATAAAATTGGAACAAGACCGCTTTGCTGGTTCAAACCAAAGATCTAAAAGATCTCATTCTAAAATAAAAAAAGGCAGCGCAAGCTGCCTTTTTTTATGCCTGTTTTAGACAAAAAAAAGGGGCCAGTTTCCTGGCCCCTCGAGTATCTTAAAAATCGATTTTAAACTACTTCTTCTTAGAAGCAGATTTAGCAGCAGCAGCTTCGGCCTTAGCAGCGTCAGCAGCTTTAGTTACCTTGAAAAGCTCAACTTCGAAAACAAGAGTTGCGCCACCAGGAATCTTAGGAGGAGCGCCAGCTTCACCGTAAGCAAGGTCAGCAGGAATAACAAACTTAGTTTTTCCGCCTTCTTTCATAGTTTGAAGACCTTCAGTCCAGCCTTTGATTACACGGTTAAGTGGGAAAGAGATTGTCTTTCCACGCTCAACTGAAGAATCAAATACTGTCCCGTCAGTAAGAGTACCGTGGTAGTGAACTTCAACAACATCTTCAGCACCAGGAGTTGCTCCTGTACCTTCTTTCATTACTTTGTAAGCAAGACCAGAAGCTGTTTTTGTAGCTGATTCGTCTTTAACAAATTTTTCAATGAATGCTTTACCAGCATCTTTTTCTTTTGAAGCAACTTTATCCATACGAGCTTTGAAAACTTCCTGGATGCGGTTTTGGAATTTCGCCATTTCAACTTCTGATTTCTCATTTTTAGATGCAGCTGCGATACCTTTATAAAGAGCAGCAAGCTCTTTATCAGAAAGGCTTAGGCGCTGAAGGTTTCCACCAAGCATGTATCCCATAGCGTAGAAAGTTTTATCATCATCTGAATCCAAAGAGACTTTCTTTGGATCATTTGAGTTACAAGAAACAAGAAACATTGCAGACAGAACAAGGCTAAATAAAAGCGATGCTTTTTTCATAATGAGTAATCCTTTGTTGATGAAAATCTGTAAAAGAATAGCGGTTTTTTTTCGGCTTTGCCAGAATTTATGAATCTTTGTAATTGGACCAAAGAATGATTATAAGACTCACCGCGCCTAACCCGGTGACAAGTAGACCCACGGGTATCTCAGCGCCATACACTGGATAGAAATAACAAAGGCAGTCAATGCTCATTAAGGCCACTCCATTGAGGGCCGGCCCAAGAAGAAACTCCCCTTTTAAGTCCGCTGTTTTAAACCATATTTTTCTGGCAAGAATAGGAAAGATGAGACCCAGGAATGAAAATGCACCAAAAAGATTAACAACTATCAATGTCGTGATGGCCACTGCTACAAATATGAACCCCAAGAGGTTTTTTTCATCCATTCCCCAATTTCGCGCAATGCTGGGACCGATGGAAAAGAGCTTAAGACTCTGAGCGTGGAATTTGAGTCCAATTAACAACAAAATCTCTGCCAAAACCAAAATCCAAACTGAAGATCCTGAGGCAAAGCGGAAGTGTCCAAACCAAAGCTCAACAGGAAAGGGAAGATTAAAGGCCATAAATAAAAACTGCCATAGTGAGAAAATCGCACCTACGAATAAATTGAAAGTCAGACCCAATAGAATGATTCTTTCAAATTTAGAGCGACCATTTAGAAATTTGGGAAAACTAACCCCGATCATGATAAAAAGTGGGATGCCGAGAATAAACGTCCACTGGATTGAATAATCCAGATTAAAGTACAAAGAGATCGAGTGAAAAATCAGAAGCCAAAGAACAGAGAGTCCATCAATGCCCAGAGTTGAGGGGCTTGCAAGAATATTTCTTGTCCCCAGCTGAACGAGGCTTCCACTTTGTGAAAGTAGAACTCCTACAAGAAAACTTGCGGCAAGGCGAATAGCTAAATAGTCCATTCTTTCCCTTTGCTGAGTCTTCCTTCCTCAATCACCAGACTTTGTGTTCTCCATCCCTGAGGAAGCCAACTGAGGTCATGCTCGACAAGGATTAAACTTTTACCTTTGTGCTTTAATTTTTCGAGATAGCTAAGAAGCAGAATTTTTCTTTCCGAATCGAGGTATTGAGAAGCTTCATCGAGTAAGTAGAACTCACAGTTTTTACAAAGTGCGAGGCATAGTTTCAAAATCTGAGACTCCCCTCCTGAAAGGTGAGAAGTCAGCCGGCCTTCTTTTACTGAAAGACCAAAGAGATTCCACAAATAAAGAAATTCTTCCTGATTTAATTCAGGAAGTCCGGATTCAAGTATGAGTTGTTTTAGTTTGCCAAGCTTACGGTCATAAAAATACTCCGAATTTTTCTGCTCAACCAATACTGCTGACTCAATGGGAAGTGAATTAAAGAAACGTTGCAGTAGGGTACTTTTACCAATTCCATTTTCCCCAACAAGGACCAGCACCTCTCCAACGGAGAGATCCAGGCGCAAGTTACATCCCAGGTGAGGCAAAAATAAAGGATCAAGACATTCAAATACTTTCATAACTATTGGATGATCTTATCCACTAATGTAAAATGTGTTAATTTGTTTTACTGGAGAATCTTATGAATATAACAAAAAACCTGATCCTGACCTCGTTTTTAACACTTTCTTTTTTGGGATGCTCTTCAAAAACCTCCGACCGCTACCGCGAAGGCAGCAATAAAGGTCAAAAGGTCGACATGACCGTTGAACAAGAAAAGCAGCTGACCAAAGAAGCCCTGGCGGAAATGAAAAAAGACTATCCTGCTGTTAAGAATGCCGAACTTCAGGCCTACATAGAGAGAATGGGTCAGAAGATTGTCGCCACCAATAACCTAAACAACCGTCCCTACACATATAACTTCACAGCAGTTGATTCGGACCAGATCAATGCTTTTGCCCTTCCTGCCGGAGAAGTTTTCATTACCGCCCCAATTATTGCAATGGCCGACTCGGAAGCCGAAATTGCGGGAGTTCTAGGGCATGAAATTGGTCACGTTGTTGCCCGCCATACAGCAGAGAGAATGTATGTGGCCAAAAAAGAACAAAGTAAAACTTATGTCTTCGGTGGCATAGGTGCTGCTATTGGTGGAGGTCTTGGTTACCTGGCCCAAAAAAAATTGTGTGATCCAAAAGATATTGCCTGTAAGGCCAAGTTCGTGGGCGGCGGAGCAGCTGTTGGTGGACTGGGTGGAGTCATGGTTCAGAAGTATGGATTTATGAAAAATTCTCAGGAAGATGAACTTGAATCAGATCGGGTGGGATTCCGATATGCTGTAAAAACTGGCTACGATAAATATAAAGTAGGCGATTTTTATCAAAAACTGGCCGCCATGGAAAAAGAGTCTAAGAAAGGTCAGAACGCGGCCATGGCATTTTTAAGTGATGCTATGTCTTCTCACCCCTCGTCGGATAAACGGGTAGCTCAGGCAAAAGAAATGCAAACGGTTATAAAAGATAATGGAACGATCTCAGTAACTGAGGAATTTAAGAGGATGAGAAAAATTGCTCAAGATATCGTCGCCCAAAAAAAATCAAAGGCTAAATAAGTAAATCATGGCCTCAACCTGGCCAAAACCCGGGATTAAACTTCCCGGGAAAGTCAGGTTGATGCCTGCTTGAGAAATCTTCCTTTCCTTCTGCATCCTGCTCCCTGAATCAACTATCCCTACTTTCAATATATCTTTCTGAAATGTGTTTAAAATTTTCGATGACCAATTAACGTAGGCCAGCGGTGAAGGATAAGTTGTTATAAGTTTCTGATCTAGCATCCACTTCACAACCCCATCTTGAACCATAAGAAGCTCTGGAAGCCTCCCAGATTGAATGGGCCCCAGGAAAAAAAAAATCGTTTTTTTCTTAGGGATTATTTTTTTTAATTCACTCAATCGAGTGACCATTCGAGAAGACATAGAATTTAAATCACAGGCCCAAACATAGGATGCAAGTTCTTTCTCCATTAACAAAATAACTTCCAAAGGATTGAGTGAGCGGGTTTTTATTTCAATTGATTTGATCGAAGGATAACGCTTGAGGATCCGTCCCAACTCTCTACTCTCATCATAGAATATGAGACTTCCTGCGAGACTCTTGACGGTATCATGGGATAAAAAAACTCCACCGGGAAGATAGGTGCCACTAAATTTTTCTTTTTCAATAGGATGAAAAACGGAAACACCTTTAAGTTTCGTGCTTTTTAGCAAGCCCAGGTCCCTAAAGGCCAAGCTCACGGGACCTGAAAGTGAATACACGCTTTTTACTTCCGGCCGAAAATCACAGGCCATAAGTGAGAGAGAATATAAAAAACTAAGAGCGAGAGCGATCATCCATGACCTCATTGGCCTTGCGGTCACAATATTCATTTTGTGGGTGTCCTGCATGACCCTTTACCCACATCCAGTCTACGAGTAAAAAATGATCACGCACCTTATCTAGTGCCTGCCAGAGTTCAAGATTTTCCGGGGCTTTGTTATCAGCTTTTTTCCAGCCTCTGGCCTTCCATCCCTGAACCCATGATTTCATTCCATCAACGACATATTTAGAATCCGTAACAACCCGCACTTTCGTGAGAAGCGGTTCCTGTCCTTGAGAAGGGAGAACATCTAGAAGCTCAGTTAGCCCTTTGAGTGGCCCTGAAAGTTCCATTTTATTATTTGTAGTATGAGCTTCGTACTCAACGCCCTCACACATAACCTCCCCAGTTATCTTTTGAACAACGAAGGCAAACGCACCGGGCCCGGGATTTCCCCTGCAACCGCCATCAGAATAAAGAGCAATCATTCCCGGATCGTTTTTAATTTCGCTGGGAAGTGGTAAACCCCCGTCCTCAGTCACGCCAGAATCATCTTCCTCTGGCAGCTTTTCCATGGCCTCACGGATTGTTTCAAAAGCCAATTTGACTGTCTCATCGGCTCCGTATTCCTTCTGGAGCCATTTCTCGATGGTATTTAAAGATTTCAGATGCTTTTTTTTCATAAAGAGACCTTTTGACGGAATGCAGAAAAAGGATTTTTCCTTTACCAAGAATGGATACGCGAAGTATCTTTTCTCTCACCTCAAACTTAAACCAGGAACAAATTTTGAGTCCTAGCTTTTCGATTAAAGTCTATAAGCAATACTTTAACTTTGCATCCTCCCATTTCATGATTTTTGAAAATGGCACCCGCGAACCTTTGCATGGCCACAATTACCGTGTGCAGATCAAGGGAGAGGCACCTGAACTATCCGGGGATATGGTTTTTGATTTTCTGGATATTAAGCCCATCGTAAGAGAAGTTTGTGACTCTCTCGATCACAAGTTATTAATCCCCAAAGATAATACACAACTCAAAATTTACACTGAGAAACGAAACTACATCATCGAAACACCTGATGAATCGGTGTTCTCAATCCCGATGAGCGATACTCTCCTGTTGCCGATTCTCAACACCAGTGCTGAGAGAATTGCTATGTACATCTCTGAAGAAATTAGAAAAAAAGTCGCATCAAAATTTAATTATTCATTTACCAGTCTTGAAGTGGAGGTTGAAGAAACTCCTGGCCAGTCGGCGGTTTTTCTTCATCGTGAACAACTATGATTTTCTCTGAACTTGAAAGTGGAACCTCTCTTGAAGGTCACCCTATCCCGGTTTTTAAAACTGATATTAAAGCGCCGAAATATCTCTACCTCATGGCCGGTGTACACGGTGATGAAGTGGAAGGTGTTTACGTTTTAAAAGAACTATTTAACTGGCTTAAAACAGAGCATTCTCTTAAAGATATGCCGATTATAGTGCTTCCTATTCTTAACATAGATGGCTACCGTGCACAGACACGAGTGAATGCTCATCTAGTTGACCTTAACCGCAACCTCCCTACTAAAGACTGGACAGCTGTGGTCACTCAGCCGAAATACAACCCTGGAGCAAAACCTCTTTCAGAACCTGAGAACCAATTTCTGGTTAAGCTTCTGGATAAGTACAAACCGGGTATGATCATTTCTTTCCACACATGGAAGCCTATCCTGAACTTTAACGGAGACTGCAAAGATATTGCTGATTACCTCCATCTGTTCAACAAATACGAGATGGCCGGAGACATCGGATATCCAACTCCTGGATCTCTCGGAACTTTTGGGGTGGAGAAATACAAAACTCCTGTACTCACATTTGAATGTCCGGAATTAAAAACTCACCGTGAAAGCCTGAAGGATATCTGGAAGGAAAACGAAGAGGGACTTAAGGGGATGTTTCGAACAGAGCTTCTCTGGAACAAACTTAAATCATAAAAAAAAAGCCCTCTTAAGAGGGCTTTTTTTTAACTAGCAACTGTGTATTTGATGACTTCAACCGGACATGCCTCAGCGGCTTCCTGCATTCTTAGACCATCGTCCAGAGGTGCATTAGGGCGAATGATACAAGTATCCGCAAGAACTTCGAAAACATCTTTATAGATATCTTCGCAAGCATTACAAACGATACAACCTGGCTCAATCCAAACCTTGGCAATTTTAAAATTTTCTACAGCTGGACCTGCAGCAGCGGCCGGGGCTCCACCAGCGGCGGCCCCTGCAAACTCTCCAGCAAAAGCTGGGTTAGTCGCAAGCTTTAACTG
This sequence comes from Bacteriovoracaceae bacterium UBA7695, assembly GCA_002482685.1. Lineage (GTDB taxonomy): Bacteria > Bdellovibrionota > Bacteriovoracia > Bacteriovoracales > Bacteriovoracaceae > Peredibacter. The sequence continues at coordinate 19,263 of DLGL01000034.1, forward strand.
TGCACCTTTTCCAGGGACTGTATCAGCAATAAATGAACGGATAGGAATATCTATTGGGGGATTTGATTTCTTCTTATCATCAAGACCGTTTTTAGCGATGTATTCAGCGACTGTCTGGTTTGCATCGAAGACTAGTTTTTTAAACTTAGGTCCTTTCATATCAAACTGAAAAACGACACCGTCTTTAGAAGAAACGACTTCGATTTGAATCGTAGCGTAGTCAAAACCTTTAGCACCAAGAAGCTCTATGAAACCAGGTCCCATATCCACTTCAAGTGCGAAGCTGTCTTTCTTTGGTTCAAAGGGTTTGCTGACCTCAACTTGGGTCGGACTCCCAAATGGATTGAAGAGGCGAAGTCGGATCGTATCAAGAGCTGCTGGCTCTTTGCTTGAACTCCACTTAAAACCAAAAGCGAAGACATTGCCGCTCTTTGAAGGTCTGAGTAAGGTAATTTTTGGTTTACCAAAAAGGGTTTCAAACGTTCCAAATAATAAACTTAAAGCACCAAGTCCGATGACTAAGTTAATTACCAAGAAGGCAGCGACACCCATTGCGATGAGACTGGTTGACACGGAATACTCCTAGAAATGGCTTCTATATCTTTGGAAATTATAACTTAAACGCTGGAAAATTAGAACAAAAAGATCAGCCGCTTCCTTGCTAGGTCCCTTATTTTATAAGTACAATGAGGACCTATGTTCCTGCTAATTCAAATAAAAGCTATTGTCCTAGGGGCCATGACCCTGGTTTTCGTCCTATTACCGACTTGTCTGGTTGCCCTTCCCTTTGGAACTGAGAGAAGGTTAAAAATCGTGGGCCCTGTCTGGAGCTGGATGGGATCTTTTTTGCTGCGTTATGCCTGCCATGCCAAAATTGATATTCAGGAAGACTACCGAAGTGACGCCTATAAAGGCATACCGAGTTATGGCCTCTATGTTTCAAATCATCAAAGTTACATCGACATTCCCATGATCCTCACCATGTTCATCGCTCCGCCAATCATGAAAAAAGAAGTAATGTACATACCTCTAGTGGGCTGGCTGGGCTACATCAGTGGTGCTCTTCCCGTTTCACGGTCAAAAGTTGATTCTCGTAAAAAGGTTTTTGAGCAGGCCAAGAGTCGGGTTTTAAAAGAAAGAATTGGCCTTCAGGTTTACCCTGAGGGTACTCGCTCCAAAACTTCTGAACCCGGTGATTATGAATCCATCAAGCGCACACTTTTGGTTTTTGCTTTCAACGAAAAAATACCAGTGATTCCAACCAGTATTTATGGAAGTCGTGGAGTTTTAAATCCTCACGGAATGGTTGTTCCAGGTCGTCATGTAGGAATAATTGTTCACAAAGAAATTCTACCAACTGATTATAAAAATTCTGATGAGTTCTGCCGGGCAATTTGGGACAAGGTCAAAGAGGGTTACGCTTCTATGAAATCTCGTCTGGGACCTCTAAATGAAAACTTATCTTAGGTCTAACTTCGAAATCATTTGATCTGTAGGCCATTCCCAGCACATTATTTTTTTCATCCAGCATCCAGATGTTTTCATTCTGAAGTTTTCTCTTCGCGATTTTTAACTGATCGTACTTCATGAAAGCGCCATTTTTAAAAGCAGTGACCTGAACTTCGGTTAACACTGCATGATCAAAAGGCAGAAGATCGTCAATTCTCATCCCTTTCTCAATGATGGGCAGAGTTTTATCCACGGGCCAGTCGCGCTTTTTGATCGCATTTTTGGTATTGGCCGGTCCAATTTCTTCACGTACTAAAGCAATTAGTGAGCCAATTGTTCCCAGCTCATTACTCATATGATTAAAAAGTGTTCTCACATACGTCCCAGAGCTCACTGTGACTCTGACTGAGAGATACGGAAACTTATATTTAACAACTCTGATATCGTGAACGAATCTTTTAACCGGCTCTTTTTTAACTTCAATACCTTCTCGTGCCCACTCATGCATGTTTCGACCCATGAATTTGCTGGCCGAGTATTTGTGAGGGGCTTGCCAATACTCACCAAGAAATTTTGATCGCAGTCTCTCTTCAATAAACTCTTTAGAGAAGCTTGCGATTTCTCTTTTTAAATAAATCGAATCATCTCTTTGAGAAATCTCTGATTCATAATCGCCTGTGGGTGTTTCAATTCCGAGTTTTCCTACTGCTAGATAAGTTTTAGGTAGGAGATCGTGAATATAATCATTGAGCCTCGCCGCTCCACCAATACCAATCATCAGCACACCTGAAGCAAATGGATCAAGAGTTCCAAAGTGGCCAATCTTACCAAATCCAGGTGGAAGATGACGTTTAAAATGCCTGATAACATCATAAGACGTCATTCTGGCCGGTTTAAAAATATTAAATACGAGAGGTGGAAATTGAGAAAGGCTCTTATTCTTCGCCATCAGACGGTTCGTTATCTTTCAGCAATTGAGTGATTTTTGATTCATCCTCATATTGTGAATTGTAGATGTAGTGAAGCTGAGGTGTGTGCTTTACTTCCATTTTTGAAGCGAGAAGCGAGCGCATGCGGCTGGCCGTGCTTTCAATTGCATCTTTCGCATCCCCACGAGTGGCAGAGTTGAAAGTATCCCAATAAACTTTAGCATGTGAGTAGTCCGGTGTGAGCTCAACGTGCGTGATGGAAACATTCATGAGGCGCGGGTCCGCGAATTCCCTTCTCAGGGCGAGATTAATCACATCGCGGACACGCTCTTCATATTTAAGCTTCGAGAATTTATTACCACGTCCGCCAGTAGCTGCCACGGTTGATCCTTAGAGGGTAAGGTCAGAAACGAGTGTACGTTTCTTCTCTTCCATAATGTAAGCCTCAATAAGATCTTCATTTTTAATGTCATTGAAGTTTTCAAGCGACATACCGCACTCGTAACCATTCTTAACTTCTTTAACTTCATCTTTGAAGCGTTTAAGAGTAGTGAGTTTTCCGTCGTAAATGATTTTACCATCACGAAGAAGACGGATGTTACATCCACGCTCAATTTTACCATCAATAACTGATGTTCCTGCGATTGTTCCAATCTTAGGAATAGAGAACGTTTCTTTAACTTGAGCACGACCGATGTATTTCTCAACTCTCTCAGGAGTTAACATCCCTTCAAGTGCCATTGTTACATCGTTAATGAGTTCATAAATAATTGAGTAGGTCTTGATATCAACACCTTTCTCTTCAGCAATACGACGAGCAGTCGTCACAGGTCTCATATTGAAGCCCATGATAAACCCTTTAGTTGAAGCCGCAAGGTTTACATCGTTATCAGTGATAGCTCCTACGCCACCAGCAATTACTTCTACAGAAACTTCAGAGTTCCCCAGTTGCTCAACCGCAGTGCGGATAGCTTCAAATGACCCCTGAACATCAGAGCGGATAATAAGCTTAAGGACTTGCTTCTCAACTTCAGAGTTGTTCTGAGCTGATGCGAAGAAATCTTCAAGACTAACTTTGGCCACTTCGACTTTCGTATTGGAGATTTCTTTACGTTCGTTAATACGGTTTTCAACAATTTTAGAAGCTTCACGCTCATTCTTCACAACGTTTACAACATCACCCGGAGAAGGAACTGATTCTAATCCAAGAATTTGTACCGGCGTAGAAGGACCAGCAGAGTTAAGCATTTTACCTGCGAAATCCATAAGTGATCTGGCACGTCCTGCTGTTTCACCTACAACGATAGCATCACCTTTTGTGAGTGTACCTTTGGTAATAAGGATTGTAGCAACCGGACCACGTCCAACTTCAATCTTCGATTCAATAACAATCCCTTCTGCAGGCCCTTTGTCATTTTCACGAAGATCCATAATTTCAGCTTGTAGAGAAATGGCTTCAAGAAGTCCATCAACCCCATCCCCTGTCAAAGCTGACAAATGAGCGTATTGAGTTTCTCCACCCCAGTCTTCCGGAAGAAGGCCGAATTCAGTAAGACCTTGCTTCACTTTATCTGGATTGGCACCAGGCTTATCCATTTTGTTAACAGCAACGATTACAGGCACGCCTGCGTTCTTACAGAATTTGATTGATTCAACAGTCTGAGGCATTACACCATCGTCAGCTGCAACAACCAGAACCACGATGTCAGTTACGTTAGCACCACGCTGTCTCATCGCTGCGAAAGCGGCGTGACCAGGAGTATCTAAGAAGGTTAATGGAGCACCATTTTTTCCAGGAACAGAATAAGCACCAATGTGCTGAGTGATCCCGCCGGCCTCGCCTGAAGCGACTTTAGCTTTACGGATATAATCGAGAAGTGATGTTTTACCATGATCTACGTGACCCATGATCGTAATGATAGGACTACGAGTTGGGTAACCTGACTTATCTTCACCTTCAACTTTATTAAGAACGGCATCTTCATTAAACGCTTTATCTTCAACTCTGTAGTTGTAAAGACCTGCGATAAGATTTGCGAGTTTAACCCCAATCATATCGTCAGGACGAACAAGCAAGTTGATCTCAAGCATTTTATTTAAGAATGCATCGAACTTCTGGCTCAGCTTATGAGCAAGGTCTTCGGCTGTCGTTGCACCGTTAATGGTAACGATACGTTTAGAATCTTTAACTTCAGTAATAAGAGTCCTTTGGGTTGGACCCGAGTACATTTTTTTCTTTTTAGCAGGAGTATAGATTGTCTTACCAACAAGGGCCGAAGCGTATTTAAGTTCTTCGTCTGCTCGTATAACTGTAATATCTTTTTTACCAGCACCGGCTTTTTTGCCCATGGCCGCAGCAAGATCACCCATGCGTTTTTTATCTTTCTCTTCATCAGATAATTCTGGGCCAGCATCAGCAAACTTCGGAAGAAGACGACCATCCTGAGTTTTTTTCTCAGTACCTTCAGTTTTCTTCGGAGCTTCCGGAGTAAAAATCGGGGTAAAAGTATGTCTTTTCTCTTCGTAGTACTCTTTTTTAGGAGGAGCATTTCTAGAAGTATTATAAGAAGAAGCAGGAGCAGGACCATCTTCACGTGCTTGATTAGCTAGGACCGCAGCTTGAGCAGCAGCTTCTTCCTTGGCTTCAAGTGCCTTCTTATCTTCCTCTTCTTTCTGAGCTTTCGTCTTACGTTTTACGATGGTTAAGCCACGAGGCTTATCATCCATATACTGCTTCTCTGCAGGTGCTGGGGCCGAAGAAGCCGTGGCTTCAGGGGCAGCTGTTGCAACTGGAGGTGCCTGAACTACAACTGCAGGAGCTTCTTGAGGAGTTTCTTCCTTAACGGGAGCGGCTGGCTCTTCTGCCGGAGCTGCTTCCTTTTTGATAACTTTTCTTACCACGGCTTTTTTTACCGGCCCCGATGACTTCTGTGGAGTTGCGTAAGCAGCGACCGCTTTAGCGACTTCATCGTCAGTAAGACTGGCCATGTGATTTCTCACATTAAAGCCCATACTTTTAAGCTTCTCGACCAAGTCGATAGCGCCTACTCCAATCTCAGTGGCAAGTTCGTAAACTTTTTTTGCCATTAGTTACTCCGATTCTCTAGAACCAATTAATTATTTCAATTTAAATGCAGCAAGTTCTTCGCGAAGACGTCTTTCCGCCTCAGAGAACTTATCAGCATTAGGATCTTTTTTAGGGGCATTTGCCTGGCCGGGAGCTCCACCAGCCGAAGGAGCTGAACCTTCAGCTCTTTCTGATCTCTTAAATCCAGATTGATTAGGTACCGCAGAAGCCGAAATGATTTCTGCATTCTCATCAAGGTCTGATTTAATATTTTCATCTTCAAGAGCAGCAGCCGCAGTATCGATCATCGTCTTAGCGTCAGCAGCTGACTTACCAAGGTAGCGAGCGATATCTTCTGGAGCTGAAGCACTTAAATCAACAATCGACATAACACCCTTCTGAACAAGAACCTGAGCTGTTGCTTCAGAGATGCTTGAAAGTTGAACAAGATTTTCAACTGCAAGCTTAACTCTTTCCTGAAGTTTAACTTTAGAGATGATGTTGATCTTCCAGCCCGTAAGCATTGCTGCTAAACGAACGTTCTGACCTCTCTTACCGATGGCAAGAGATAGCTGATCATCTTCAACGATAACATCGAGAGTATGATCGCCATGATTGAGAGTGATTGATTGAATTTCTGCAGGTGCCAGAGCAGCACGGGCAAAAGTTTCAGTATCTTCATTCCAACGAACGATATCGATTTTTTCACCTTGAAGTTCATTCACGATGTTTTGAACACGTGACCCTTTCATACCAACACATGCACCAACTGGATCGATATCTCTATCTCCAGAAGTTACTGCGATTTTAGCACGGTAACCTGGCTCACGAGCAGCAGCTTTAACTTCAATCGTTCCATCAGCAATTTCCGGAACTTCAACTTCGAAAAGTTTAACTAAGAACATTGGAGATGTACGAGTAAGACGGATTTCAGGTCCACGGTTAGTCATTACAACGTCTGAGAGGTAAGCCTGAATTCTGTCACCTGGCTTGAACGACTCTCCGAAGATAATCTCTTTCTTAGGAAGAACTGCATCCGATTTACCAAGATCGATAACAACGTTACCTTTCTCAAAACGACGGGCAATACCTGTTACCAGGTCCCCTTCACGGTGCTTGAATTCGGCAAAAAGAATATCTCTTTCAGCATCACGCACTTTCTGGAAAATAATTTGTTTTGCAGTTTGAATATCAACACGGGAAAAACCAGGGTTCTCAATTTTAAGGCCTAATTGATCGCCCATTTCACAGTCTTCATCTAGTTTCTTAGCAGCAGCAAAATCGATTTCAACGATACCATCACGTACTTTTTCAACTACGTTCTTATATTGGAAAATTTCTACTTCACCATCATTTTCGTTGTAACGGGCTTCGTACTCACCCTGAATTCCAAACTTTTTGCGAGCTGTAACAAGGAACGCTTGCTCAATTGCACCAACAATAAATTCTTTCTTGATACCGCGGTCTTTACCAAGTTGCTCGATAACTCGACCTAATTCTGAAAAGTTCACAGTGCCTCTCCCTTACTCACGAACCGATTTTAAATCCGGATCTAAATTTACTTTTTTTGTCTGTTTATAGTTCAATTTAAGATTGAAGCCTTTAACTTCAATTACATAATCTTCCGCATTTACTTCCATGAGCTTTCCGCGGAATTTTTTTTCATTTTTTAAGCTCTTTGGAGCATCTTTACTCTGCTCTTCTGATAATCCACCAATGATCACCACTGCAATCATCTCATTTAAACTCATCTTGAAGTGTTCAAGATTGGTCATGTGTCGGTATACACCAGGAGAAGAGACTTCCAGTACCACATCTTCCGGAATCCACGTTTCAGTTTCAAACGCCGGATCAAGGGCCTTATCAACTTTGACACAGTCTTCGATTAAGGCTGAACCCGTTGCCGGATTTTGGATATAAAGCCTGAGAAGTTTTTGAGTGGAAACGTATTCAAGATCATAAAGACGGTAACCGGCTTCCTGGACAACAGGTTCGCACATATGCAAAAATTTTTTCTCTAAACCGCTACGCTCTTGCTGGATATCCATTATAAAAAAACACCCGTAAAAATAAAAAAGGATGGAAAAAAACCACCCTAACTTCACAACCCAAATCTAAGACAGGCCCCATTTATAGCAAAATCAATTCAAAAGAGCAATTTTAAAGAGTTTCCGACTCATACTGTCATCTGCATAGTCTGAGCATCAGCACCGTCTGAGTAATAACTTTTTATTACCCGAAGAGTCTTAAGACCACATTTTTGATAAAAATTGATGGCCCTTAAATTATGGGACTCCACTTCAAGATAGAGGCTCTTTACTCCCTGAAGCTTGAGCCAATCGACGGAATTTTGCCAAAAATCATGGGAAACTCCGGAGCCCCGGACACCTGTTTCGACGCAGATTTTTAGTAGATGCGCCGTTTCATCTAATGGAACCCGACCCCAAAGGGCAAAGGCCAGGACTCTATCATTTAGCATCCACGCCATGAGTTTATGATGATCCCAATCAATCTCTAACCAGTCAGCCCTGGACCAGGGTCTGGGAAAAAGAACCAAATCCATTTTCAGGATGTCAGAAAATGCAGCGGAGCTTGGCGAGATATGGATGAGTTTACCAGTAATATTCATGGGCAAATTGCTTATCAAGAGATTCTACAAAGAGATCGATTGAAGGACGGATAAAGTCGAAATTTCGCTTATTACTTCGCAACTGGCCTTCATAACGAGATCGCAAATACAGCTCCATCACCATTAAACTTTTAAAGTTTGCCTTCAATGAATCCTTGTGAAGAATGGCGTTTTGGCAATTATTCTCCCGTGTCCCCTCGCGGATGAGCTTTGAGAGCTCAACAGAAACTTTCTTATTCTGGTCTTCTGAGTAACGAAGCATTTTGAAAAAATGGCGGATTTTTTTTAATAAGACTTCTTGTTGCTTGAGATAGTCTGAGATTTTGGCATCTTCATTGGGAAAATTTTGGATAAAGGTATCCAGGGTAGAGAGAAACTTCTTCTCGAAATAAGAAACCACCAGAGCGTCAGAATATATACAATCAAGGGCCTTTAAATTCCTAAGTTGGTAACCAATGTCTTGAATAGAGATAGCGCGGTCGACAACCTTAAGGAGAAATCGGTCTGAGGAGAGAAGTTTGCCAGATACAGATTCATCAGGTGAAGGCTCAGTCTTTTGGTCCTGGGCCTTCACACCGAAAGTTAAAATACTAAACAGGAGAAGAAATTTCGATATTCCCAATATTTTTTTGTTTAACCACTTCGTTTTCTTTGTGAAAACGAGCGTTGACGCGTGGATTGAAGGTGTATCCATCTTTTCCGCGGAGAATATACTGGCGCTTAATGCCTTTAGGTTCAATTAACTTCCTTAGACGGCTGATACTTGTATAGATCAGCTTATCGTGGATAAGAGGATTATACTCATCTTTCCAGATCATTTTAGCGAGATCTTCTTTATTATAGTAAGTTCCCGGAGTTTGCGCCAAGAGGAAAAGAATCTCAAGAAGAACAAAACGGTGTTTGAAATCAATTACACCCAGTGCTTTCTCATGAATCACACGATTATGACGGTCAAGATAGAGGTCTACTGAAGAATCGTTAACATCTTCCACTTCCATGAGTAGAAGCTGCTGAAGACGCTTGAAGTACTCTTCATCAAGAGAGTTTTCTGCAATTCCAAAAAGGATCAGAGCTTTAGAGAACTCTCCCATCTTCTTAAGTGCGATACCTTTGTTCAGAAGCACATAGTGATGCATGTTCCAACAACGTTTAGAATGAAGAAGCTTCATCGCTAAATCGTAATGAGGAAGAGATTCTGCATATGAACCAGTTTCTCTAAGAGCGTTACCCCATAACAGGTGCATGCTTCCTTTGAGATAACCTTTTTTAAGAATGTTTAGAAGTTCGTTCAATTGGCTTAAGTGAGTGAGAGCTTCCTGGAAGTTTTTCATCTGACAAGCGTTGGTCGCCATGGCATAGAGAGACTTGGCCATGAGCTCAGGCTCATTTTCCGTTTGGGCCTTGCGATATGCCTGGTGGAAATTTTTATTCGCTTCAGTGAATTCACCTTTATAAGTATTCACCACGGCAGCGTTGTAAAAATATTCGGCGTTCAGAGAAGGAAGTGTGGCAACGATTGAATCCAGAAGTTCGCTAGAAAGTTGGATGTATTTGTTGGCTTCTTTCTCATTAAGGCTTTCGGAGTAAATACGGATGACAAATCCATAAATTTTGAAAATGGCAAAAGCATCCTGAGGAAGCTCGGTGCCTTTTAGGGCCAGAAGGAAGTACTCCTCTGCTTTTTCAAAATCGGCCTTATCATAAAAAATCTTAGCTAAGCGGTAGTGACCCTGACCTTCAATACGACTTGAATTGGTTGGAAGATGTGCCAGAAAGCGGTCATCTTTCGTTAAATCCACCAAAGCTTTACTCATCAATGTTTCAATTGACGGCGACTCTTCAGTCCGCTCTTGAATCGTGTCCATATAAGGTCTCCTAAAAGGGGTAAGAAAACATTCTTACAGTTTCATAGCGGGGTGGTTAAACCCCATCCATATTAAAAAAGCAAGAATCTTGTTCCTGCGGGGCCGTAAATCCCATTATCAAGAACAATTTCCACCGTTTATAGAGTGTAAGACTGACTCAGTGGATACCTATTGGCACTGTTTATTAAGAGCCGCCTTGATGAATGTAAGATTCTATTTCTTACATCCTGAGCAATCCTTTGATGTTGTTTTCTAACTCGTTGATTAAACGGGGTTGGATTGATAAAGTGTTTGGCACCAGTCCACTCTTCATTTCCGGTTCTTTGTAAGGAGACCCATGGCCAAGTACGATTTAGATACTCTTAGACACTCGACTGCCCATTTGATGGCCCAGGCGATAATGGAATTATTTCCGAATGACTCTGTTCAGTTAGGGATTGGCCCGACCATTGAGCAGGGTTTTTATTACGATATTGAAATGAATACCAAGCTCACCGATGAGCACTTAAAACAGATTGAAGAAAAGATGAAAGAAATCATCAAAAGAAATCTTCCGGTGGTTCGCCATGAAGTTTCTCGTGATGAGGCCCTCAAACTTTTTGCAGATAAGGGTCAGACACTAAAATGTGAATTGATCAAAGATATCCCGGATGGCGAAGTCATCAGTTACTACACTCAGGGAGATTATTTCTTTGATTTATGTACTGGTCCTCACGTTGAGAAAACTTCTGAGCTGACTTTCTGGTTTAAGCTTCTGCACACTGCGGGAGCCTACTGGAGAGGAGATCAGACTCGTCCGATGCTTCAGCGTATTTACGCTGCTTGCTTTAGCTCTAAAGAAGAGCTTCGCGAGTACCTAACTAACATTGAAGAAGCAAAAAAACGTGACCACAGAAAACTTGGTAAAGAGCTGGATCTTTTTATTTTTGATCCAGTGGCCCCTGCTTCTCCATTCTTTATGCCTAAAGGTGCACTGGTTTATAACGGTCTGGTTGAATTTATGCGCCGGATTTATGCTAAGTATGATTACCAGGAAGTTATCACTCCTCAGGTACTAGACGTGGACCTTTGGCATACTTCGGGTCACTACGAAAAATACCATGAGAACATGTACTTCACTCAGATTGATGAAAGAGAGTTCGCACTTAAACCGATGAACTGTCCGTGTCACATGCTTATGTTCGCTCACCACCGTTATTCATACCGTGAACTACCTCTACGTTTTGCGGATTTTGGTCGTCTCCACCGTTATGAAAAATCCGGGGTCGTGGCAGGTCTGACTCGTGTTCGTACTTTCTGTCAGGATGATGCTCACATTTTTATTCAGACAGATGGAATTCAGGCCGAGATTGCCACTCTCATGGAGATGTTCTTCATGGGGTATGAGCACTTTGGTTTCAAAAAAATCAAAATCGGCTTTTCTACACGTCCTGAGAAACGCGTGGGTTCAGATGAAACCTGGGATGGGGCGGAAGCGGCCCTCAAAGCGGCACTCGATGCATCTGGAAAAGAGTATTTCATCAATGAAGGTGACGGCGCTTTCTACGGGCCTAAAATTGATATCCAAGTAGCCGACGCTCTCGGACGATATTTCCAGCTTGGTACAATTCAGCTCGATTTCCAACTTCCGGAGCGTTTTGATTTAAAATTCCAGAACCAAAACGGAGATATGGAAAGACCAGTCGTCATTCACCGTGCTCTTCTTGGCTCTCTTGAGAGATTTATCGGGGTTTATCTTGAACACGTTGCAGGTGCCTTCCCTTTCTGGTTATCTCCAGAGCAGGCAGTAATTGTTCCCATTAAAAATGAGCTACATCTTGAAGCGGCCAAAAAGCTTGAGAAAGAGCTCAAAAACCGCGGATTCAGAGTGCGCGTAGATGAGCGTAACGAATCTATGGGACTTAAAACTCGTCAGGCACAGACTGGAAAAATTCCATTCATGTTAGTTTTGGGAGATCAGGAAATTGAAGCTGGAAAAGTTGCTGTTCGTAAGTACGGCGAACAGAAGTCTGAAGTTATGCTTCAAACTGAGCTTTTCGAAGCATTCCGCATCCTGGACCTGGAAAAAACACCTGCTCCTCTTAGAGGCTAAGACTTTCCGAGTATTTAACTAGGCTTTATTTTTTCTTTCCCCGGACCTTTCTGCGATACAATATGGCAGAGGTCCGGAGAATGTCACTTTCAGCCATCAGCTCTTACAGCGATCACCACAAGCTCGCTTTAAAACTTAAACCCATTTTGGTGGGTGAGCTTTATCTTGCGCGCAAACTCCAGCATCCCGTCTACATCCATAAGGATGGACTCTTTGTTACCGTTATTAATGAAGGCTCAATTCCCTCTAAAGAGCAAATCACCAGCTTGATTAAGAGCTCACATAGAGAGGTTTATGTTTATTCTGAGGATCTGAATGAAATCAAAGGGAATCTTGAAAACGCTTTGATTAAAATTACCCGATCGCTTTCTGTGGGTGATCCACTGGAGAACGGGACTAAAGATCTGAAGCTTCTCTCTCTTAACTTAAGTGGGCTCTATCAGAATCCGCATAGTGATGAGCTGCTGATGCTTCAATTTCAAAGCTCTCAAAACTTAAGCAAGTTTCTGATCGAAAACAGAAAACACCAGCCTTATTTTTTTCAGAATCTAATGCGTGAAAATTTTCATTTCACTGTTTCTCAACCCATGCTTTCATCAATACTTCTTTTATCATTTCTGCAGGCGATACATCTTTTTCACGACAAAGAGATTGAAAATCTTTTCCTCACCAGTTATCTGAAAGATATCGGTATCTCTATGATCCCAGATCTTAAGTACGATCTGAAATCTCTGAATCCACGGGACAAAGAGTTGTTTGCAAACCATGCCGACTTTTCATTTGATCTACTCGAGGGTCGTATCCCACTTTCAAAAAACTACCTGAATATTATCCGACACCATCACTTTTTAAACGACCGGATGAAAGGTCTGGTCTCTAAAGAAAGAAAGACTGATCATGACGGCGACATGATCATGGGACTCGAGAGTACCTTAGTGGCAGTGTTTGATATTCTGGTCGCAATGACTAATGAGCGCCCCTATCGTAAGGGCCAGTCATTATTTCAATCACTAGAGGTGATTAAGAAGATGATGGCTGATGATTACCCTCAGGAATTTAAGGCCCTAGTTGTTTTCCTCAAGCAATTTTTCAAAAACTAAGCTTTTACAAAGCCTTCTCACATCATTCAAAATGTAAGCATAAGACATTCAAGCGGGTCCAAGCATTCTAAGGAGGGAATCATGGCACAGGAGCAGAGTCCACTGACTGGTATCATCGAAGAGGACAGAGTTGTTATTGATTTTGGTGAGTATGAAGGTAAATCCGTCCTAGAGATTGCTGACACACGCCCTGACTATTATCAGTTTCTTATTGAACAAAAAGAAACTGGGAATTTTTCGATTCGCAGAACGAAAGATAAAATCTTCCGTCTTTATATTCATCAGACACATTTGAACTAAGTTATTTTTAAAGCAGGAAGCTGCAGGCTTCCTGCTTTAAATGACTCCATCACTAACTAATTTTTCTAAATGCTTTCGGATATTTTTTCTGGCGTACGGCCAAAGTCTCGGATCAACTTTTTCATATAAAGCCTCGAGAATCTGATCTTCATTCAAACCATTCTTGTGGTGCTCTAATATGGCCTTCTCGCGCCCTTTACGATGCTCCAAGGTGTTAACCAATATATTTACCCCACCCAGACCAATGCCGTGTGATGGAAACAAAACGCGGGGATTAAGCTTGATCACTTTCTCGAGAGTCTGGAAATACTTTCTCATGTCCCCTTCCTCGTCGCCTATAACCACAGTGCCTACACCTTGGAATAAATCACCAGCTATAAACCAGCTCATATCTTCAGGGGCCAGGGCCAGTTGTCCTTCATCGTGTCCAGGGACTTCATGGACGATGACTTTTCTACCCAGCCAGTTAGTCACCACATCTCCCTCTTTCAGGAAATGCACTTCAATGCCGTCAAAGTATCCTGGCAAAATTTTACTTAGGCGAATATTGGTGTCCCGGCTCATGAGCATGGGAACTTTATAATCGCGCGCCAAATGAGTTGAGAATTCATGGTGATCTGGATGGTGATGGGTCAGAAGAATTTTATCCAGCCCAAAGAGATCGATAGTGTTCTTTAATTTTTTATATTCAGCTTCATCTTTAGGTGAAGGATCCAGAAGAACCCTGGGTCCCTCATCACCAATCAAGAAGGCATTGGTTCTAGCCGCCGGAGGCAGAGTATTCGAGAGAGGCATGAGCTGGCGAACTGACTTAATGGATTCGATATACGGAACATGGTTTTCAGAATCGTAAGAGAAGTTCAGATCAGGAATTGATTTGATATCAGGGTTTCGTCCCAGATTTTCAATGATTTTAACGACTGGTGGAACAGCAATAATCGTTCCCGTGTTGAAGAGCTCAAGAAGGGCAGAGGCCCGCATCCACTGTGCGAGTCCAGCTTCATTAGCGTCCACAACAAATTCGTATTTATTTTTTAAATGATAACGGTAAAAATGAGTGGCAAAACGAAAGGGGTTAAAATCCGGAGTCACTGCCAGACCTAAATAATCTATCCTTTCAACATTACCATTTTGAATCTCCACCGAAAGATCAATTCCTAGTTCTTCTTTACCTTCTCTGACCGTAGCGCCAAAGAACTTTGGCTCAATACCCATAGTGAGTTTATTCTCAATAAAAAGACTCTCATCCCCTAGTTCAACTTTTCCACCTGGAAAAGCCCAGTATCCGGGAAAAGCTTTAAGGAAAGGCTGCCTCTGAATTGCAAAGATTTCATCTCCGCAAGTTATGACGATGGAAACGGCATCGATGATTTTACTCATACAGTTTCCCCTAAATACTTACCAGCATGTTTGTAACGGACTTCGCGGTATCCTTTGATAGAATCCAGTTCTTTAAGATGTTTTAAGCTCTGTGCTTTCTCTAGAAGTTGTCTGCGGGTTGAAGCGGCAATGGCGCGCTCTTTGTTGTGCCACTCCGGCATAAGTTTTCTAAGGATCCGCAAATGCCGCATGGTTTTAAGCATCCATGGTCTCGGAGAAAAATCAAATTCAATATGCTTACCGAAAAGATCAAAAGAAGGTCGGTTAATGTGAACCACTGTGAATGATGATCCCATCTCTTCGTAGCGGGCCTTATCAATCGCTGTTTTAAGGGGCGAGATCATAAGATGTGAAACGAAAACCTCATCTTTGATCCAGAATGTTTTGGCCAGAACTCTCAGGGCAGTGCTTAGAGCTTCACCAGAGTAGAGTTTTTTAAGATCAAGCGCATTCTGGTAAAAACTGGCCAGAGACTGGCCCTGATCAAAAACTAAAATGTCATGAATGTACTGACCTAGATAAGATTTTGGTATCTCTGGAAAGTGCTCCATCATCATCTTGGTGTAACTCAAAAGAATATTGGAATGCTTCTCCTTCGACTGCCATGGATAGGAAACAAGTTCTGCACTTTGAGTTAACAGCTCGAATTGATCCACTGAACTCACGTGAGTAAACTCTATGGGATGTGTTTTATTTTTTTCAAACCAGTCTCTTCCCATCATGAAGGCTTCCCAGTTAGGGGTAAGCTCAGCTTTAGGCACGGCACTTGAGAGTGCAGCCTTCAGATCTTCAAGGGTGAAAGGAAGTTTTCCTGCCTGAAAGGCAATTCCAAGAACCATGGAAGAGGCATAAACCGGACGCTGAAACTTATCAAAGCACATCTGCTTCATGGGCGCCATGATCAGACGTTTTCCAAGTTTAGCGATTAATTCTTTTTGAATAATTTCTGCACTCACCACATCTTGATCAATTCCACGGTCCAGTAGAATGGACAACGGGATCTGGTATTCGGCATCCACAATTAAAATTCCATTGGCAGAAAGAAACTCAATGGCACGGGATCCTTCAAGAAGATCCGGTGACAAAACCAGATCTGCAGAAGCAAGAGGAACGACCTGTCCCTGAGATTTCTTCTTATTGAAAATACTCAAGTGACTTGTCACTGAACCATTTCTCTGGGCCAGCCCCTTCTGGTCTACAAACTTAAAGTCTAGATCATCACGGCCCCCCATCTCCGATGCGGCTTCTGCAATCACCCGGGAAATAGTGGTGACACCAGAGCCCCCTACACCAATCACAATGGCCCTGAAGTCATTACCATCAGAGATTTGTTTCAGGTCTTTTGAGATTAAAGGTTGTGGGATATTCCACACGCTCTCTACTTTAGATTCTTTCTTATATTTAGAAGGATGATAATTATGAACTTTAACTAATTCAAAACTCGGGCAAACTTTAATTTTCGTGCAATAAGAATCTGATACACAAATTTGTGGATCGATCATGACCTTAGTTCCGTAAGCGTCCTGTGTCTGTGAAAGACCTGGACACCCAGTCATATCCACGCAAGCGCGGCAGTCTTCGCAGGCAAAAGTATTGATCTGGTAGAATTCTCTTACAGCTTCGGTTTCACCTTTGGCAAAGAGTTTTCTCTCGTCGCGCTTCTTGCGGCCGTGGAAAGTGAGGCCACATTCTTTATTTGAAACAATGACTTTAACACCTGGCCGCTGAACCATCTCAAGTAAAAGATTTTTATAAAAATAACGATCAGAAGGGTTGATCTCCAAAGCTTCTGCAACTTGCAGCGACTTCGCAACATCAATCATATTCTGACGAGGCCGTGGATTTCCATCTACTGATTGGCCACTTCCCGGAGAAACCTGATGTCCGGTCATAGCGGTATTATCATTATCCAGAAGGATGTAGGTGATGTTGTGACCCATCTGTACTGAATTTGAAATGGAGGTCATTCCAGAATGAAAAAACGTAGAATCTCCCATTAAAACGACTGATGGGTTGGTGGTGAATAGATCGGCGCCGGCACCAAGGGCACCGCCTTGACCCATGGCCGAGAGATCGTGCATTTCTTTAAAGGGTTCTAAAAATGATAATGAGTAGCAGCCTACATCTCCGTGGGAGATGAGCTGAACATTTTTATCGGCCAGAGAAGCACGCACATCTTTCATGATGCTTAAAGTTTCACGGTGTGGACAGCCTGGGCAAAAAGTTGGAAGCCTTCTTGGAAGAAGTAAATCCATTTTAGTTGAAGCGGGTAATGTATTTTTACAAACAGCACCTGTCCGGGTCCATTCAATCAGATCCAACGCTTGGTTAAGTTTTGTGTAGATGATCTCATAAGTAAGTCCCCCGAAAGCCGGAAAGCCTTCAGTAAAACCATGATCGGTTTTAAATTCCTTTCCTATAACCGGAAGAGAGAGACCGAATTTACTAATCAGCTCTTTAACTTCCCCTTCCAGAAATCCACGTTTCTCTTCAACCACAACCAGATTCTTAACTGATTTAAGAAATGGAAGTAGCTGACTTTCGTTAAATGGATAAGTAGAAGCCGCTTTATAAAGCTTTATCTCACCAATAAGATTCGATTCCTCAAGTACCTGTTTTAAAGTTTCGAAAACACCACCGCTGGAAATAATTCCGATCTCTGATTTTGGATTCCCAAAAATCTCATCCATATTTAAATCGGCCAGAATCGTTTTAATTTTAGGAAAACGATTATTTATCATCTCCTTATCAGCAAGCAGTGAGTTCGGCGGAACCATTACATGACTTGAAAGATTAAACTGAGAAGGGTCTAATGTGACAGGAGTCTGGTCTAAAACTTTCTCTTCTCCAACGTCAACACGTCCACCACCTTCGGCCATGAAAGTTGTAAGCAAAACTCCTGCGTAAATAGAACTTCGCTGAGAGAGTTCTAAAGCTTTTGCCATCCAGTCTTTTAACTCTTGCGGAGTTGCCGGTTCAAAAAAAGGCATATGAAGGTGTTTAAATAAATAGCGTGAGTCAGCAGGAGTAGAAGTTGAGATAGACCATGGATCATCCCCAACGGCTACGACAACACCCGGGCGCATTCCATTAACTTCGTTTCCAGGGTTGGCAAAGTTACCAACTGATAAAGCATCTGAAGCTACATGCAGACCCATAGACTTCATCGCGACTAAAACGTTTTGACCTGCCATCTTGGCCCCGGAAGCCATGGCCGCTGCGTTAGCTTCAGAGTTAGCGATAACAACACGGATACCTTTCTTTAAAAGATTTTCTTTTTCTTCATAAAGAATATTGAAAAAATCGGCAAGCGGAGATCCAGGGTATCCTGTGTAGAGGTGAAACCCTGCTTCAAGTGCACCTTGAATGAGAAGCTCATTCCCGTTAAGAATTTTATGGCCCATCGTTCTATCCCAAATGTTGTCTAACTAGGTTATACTCCGCCCTGATCATATGATCAATTCGCAATAATCACTATCAGAGGCATTTCTATGGAAGAAAAATCTAATATCCACATATCTCAATCAGTCGCTATCCTAGTTGACGGAAATAACATTGAAAGATCACTAGAATCCGAGCACAGAAGCTCAAGTATGATGATCAATTTTGATGTCCTCATTCCCAGACTTTTAGGGGGACGGGGACTTAACCGTCTTATCTACTTCCGTGAAGGTAAAAACATCTCATCTAAGTTGGCAGAGAGGCTTCATGCAAACTACTTCGGATCGGTCAGGCCTTGCCATAAATCGGCCGATATTCCATTGAGTATTAATGCTACCCAACTGGCCAGCAAAGTAGACGCGATCATTATTCTCTCAGGAGATTCTGATTACGTGGAGCTAGTCAGGCATTTGAAGTCAGAAGGAGTCCGGGTAGAGATTTGTGCGGTGGAATCAACAACTGCGGGTGTCCTGATAGAAGAAGCTGACTACTTCCAGCCTATTCTTAAAGAGGATTGTTTCAGTTTACCAGCAGGTCAGACGAAGAAAAAGTCACGCCGTTAATCAGAAAAAATAATCAGAAGCCACTTGATAAGCGAGCTTGAGAATCGTTAAGAAAACAATGATTCTCAAGAGCGTTCTGACAAATTCATTCCCCTTAAGAAGTGCCAGTCTCACCCCCACAACTGCTCCTAAGACATTAAAAAGAATCATAGGAACAGCATACTGGAAAAGAAACTCCCCTTTATAAGCAAACAAAAGTATGGCAGCAATATTGGTCGTGAGATTAATAATTTTTGCATAAGCTGAACCTTGAACAAAGGTCATGCCCATAAGCCCGACAAAACCAATAATGAGAAAACTTCCCGTTCCAGGGCCGAAAAAGCCGTCGTAAAACCCAAGTACCGAGCCTATGACAATTGGTTTCCACAGCGGGATGATAACGTTTGGATCGTGATCAACGAGTCCAAAACTTTTATTTCTTAGAGTAAAAAGAAAAACACCAAACATCATCACCATAAATAGGGGCTTCAAAAAATCATTACTGATGATAGAAACGGTGTAGGCACCTAATGTTGAGAAAATAAAAGCACTGAAGATCGCCGGAATGATAATGGTTCTTATAAACGGAATTTGACGAGAAAATCTCCAGGCGGAGAAAGTGGTCCCGGTCACTGAAACAAGCTTATTTGTGGCCAGTAAGGTAACCACTGGATACTGAGGTAAAACCATCATAATGGCCGGAAGCTGCACTAATCCGCCCCCACCCACAATGGAATCCACAAATCCGGCCCCAAAAGCGGCCAAACAAAGAATAATTATATCATAGCTAACCATTTAAGAATTAAGGCTACTGCTGTCGTGCAACATTGTAAAGTTTTCGGCTTCGTTAAGACTAGGTTAAGAAACCGGCAGGCCCTCGAAATTCCCTATGCGTGAAGCTATTATTTCCGACAATTAAGGACAATTTTTATGCGCAGTGCTTTTTACCTCATTTTCATTCTTATGAGTTGCTCAAGACAGAGCGATGTTTTGATCATTCAAAATAAAGGTTCAGACACACTTGTTAACCTGGCCCAGGCCTGGGCAGAGGAATATAAAAACGTAAAACCAAAAGTCGCGATTGCTGTTTCTGGTGGCGGATCCGGAACTGGTATTGCCGCCTTAATTAACGGAACAGTTGATATTGCAAACTCTTCTCGTGCCATGAAAGAAGAAGAGCGCGAAGAGGCTTTAAAAAATAACGGGAAAACGGTTAGAGAGTTCGTTGTTGGAATGGATGCATTAGCAGTTTTTGTTCACCCTAAAAATCCTTTGTCGGGTTTATCCCTGGAAGAAATAGCCTGCATCTACGGTATGGGTGGTGAATGCACTCACTGGAACCAAATCAGAGGAACTGTAGTTCCCGGTTGCCAGGGAAATAAAATCATCAGAGTCTCCCGTCAGTCCAATTCTGGAACCTATCAATATTTCAGAGAAGCAGTTCTTGGTAAAAAAAGAGATTTAAAACTTGGTTCGATGGATCTGAATGGTTCCCGTGAATCAATCGATTTAGTTGAAAAAACTCCTTGCGCAATTGGCTACTCAGGCATGGGATATATATCTAAACATGTGAAAGCCTTTTGCATCCAAAATACGAAAGACTCCGAATGTATTCCTCCTACTTTAAAAACTGCCGTAGATAAGTCTTATCCCATTTCACGTGAGCTATATATGTACACTTCAGGAGAGCCTTCTGAAGAAGTTAAGGCCTACATGGAGTGGACTCAGAGTGAAGAAGCTCAAAAAATTACGATTAAAGCTGGCTACGTGCCTGCGGCTAAAAGGTAAATATGGAACTGAAGGCTACAGAAACGGCTGTCCCCAAAGCGATGGAATGGCGGCATAGAAAAAGTACAAAACCTAAATCTGAAAGGATCATTGAATTTATTATTAAGGCCGGGGGCCTTAGTTCAATTGTTCTCATTATAGCGATCCTGATTTTTATTCTTAAAGAATCAGCACCATTTCTAATTAAACGTTTTGATTTTTCAGAGTTTTTTCTTTCAACAGAATGGAATCCGGCTTCAGTGGTTGAGATTAAGTACGGTATCCTGGCCCTTCTGGTCGGAACTTTACTGGTTACAATAATATCAATGCTTATTGCAGTTCCTCTGGGTCTGGCTTGCGCATTTTACATTTCTGAATTTTGTTCTCCACAACTTCGTGAAGTCTACAAAATCCTTATTGAGTTTCTTGCTGCAATCCCTTCAGTTGTCTGGGGCTTCATTGCAATCATGATGATTAACCCACTTATTATCCACACATTTGACGTTCCTATCGGTCTGAATATTCTCAATGCCTCAATCATTCTCGCACTTATGTCTCTGCCACTCATCGTTTCCGTTGGCGAGGATGCTCTTCGTGCCGTTCCTGAAACTTACCGAGAAGCTGCTGAGGGTATGGGAGCGACGAAATGGGAAGTGGCAACCCGGGTCCTCCTTCCTGCAGCGAAGAATGGATTAATGGCCGCGGCCTTACTGGGTGTAGGAAGAGCATTAGGTGAAACCATGGCCGTTCTTATGGCCACAGGGCACTCGATTCAAATCCCTGAGAGCATCTTTGAGCCGGGAAGAACTCTGACTGCAACGATTGCCGCAGAATTAGGTGAATCTCCAAAAGGCGGAGAACACTACCAGGCATTATTTGCGATTGGTTTGGTTCTTTTTGTTCTTTCATTTATCGTAAACCTTTCAGCGGATTATCTAATCCGCGGAAGAAAGAAGTAACTTATGTTTAAACCAAGTATTCATCTTTTAAACAAAGACATCCGGGAGAAGAATTTTAAAAATATTCTCAGCCTGGTAACTTTCTTTTTATTTCTCCCTGCTTTAGGCATTATTTTTTGGTTGTTCATTAAGGGATACCCTGCTTTGAGCTGGGACTTTTTAACTCAAGATCCAATCAACGGGATGACCGCAGGTGGAATTTTTCCAACAATCATTGGAACTTTTTGGCTCGTCATCATAAGCGTTCTTGTTTCTTGTCCGATGGGTGTTTTGGCCGCACTTTATCTTTCTGAGTATGCGAAAGATGGAAAACTTACTCGTATCATCCGGCTGGCCATTTTGAATCTGGCCGGTGTGCCAAGTATTGTTCACGCTTTATTTGGTCTGGGGGCTTTTGTCCTTTTCATGAACATGGGAACAAGTATCCTGGCCGCCTCTTTCACACTCGCTGTGATGAATCTGCCAGTGATTATTACCTCGACACTTGAATCTCTCAAAGCAGTTCCACATTCATACCGTGAAGCTTCGTGGAACGTGGGAGCGAGTCGCCTCCAAACCATTCGCTACATAGTACTGCCAAACTCTTATCCCGGGATTTTAACGGGAGTCGTATTTGCGGTAGGTAGATCCGCAGGTGAAACGGCCGCAATCCTTTTCACAGGGGTTGCCTTCTATTTACCATTTTTGCCTTCAACTGTATTTGATCAGTGTATGGCCTTATCTATGCATCTTTTTACGATTTCTACTCAGGTAGTTGGTGTTCCGGAAGCCTATCCTTTCGCAACAGCTTTAGTTCTAATCCTTTTAATCCTCTCAGTGAATTCGATAGCTGTAGGTCTTCGTACCTATTTCCGAGTCAAGAGGAAGTGGTAAGATGAAAAAGAAAATTGAAATAAAAAACCTCAAAGTTTCCTATGGGTCAAAAGTTGTCATTAAAGATTTGAGTCTTGATATTTACCAAAATGAAGTTATCGCCATTATTGGTCCGGCCAATTCAGGAAAAAGTTCTTTGTTGAGATGCTTAAACAGAATGACTGACTTTAACAATGAAGTAAAAGTTGAAGGTTCTGTTCTTCTGGACGGGCAAAATATTTATGAGGAAGAGGATTCAACATTCCTAAGACGTCGGGTAGGAATGGTTTCCCCTCTTCCGGTTGGGTTACCTATGACGATCCAGGAAAACGTCACTTATGCTCCTCGTATGGCAGGTTGTAAGAATAAGGCCGAACTCGACTTTATCCTCGAAGACTGTTTAAAAAAAGCAGCACTTTGGGATGAGGTTAAAGACAGACTACATACATTGGCAACTAAGCTCTCCGGGGGTCAGCAGCAGCGCCTGACTATCGCGCGCGCACTATCTCACCACCCTGAAGTTCTTTGCCTGGATGAATTCTCCATAGCTATTGATCCTGTAACAACCATGAAAATTGAATCAGTTCTTCATGAACTTAAAAAAGATATGACCATCGTAATGGTGACAAACGTCATTAACCAGGCCAAACGCCTGGGAGACAGAACCGCTATGATGTTAAACGGTGAAATTCTCGACCTGGATGAGAATTCAAAGCTCTTCAATGGTCAAACCAAAGATAGCCGCACAAAAGATTATATCGAAGGGTTATTCGGGTAAAACAGTATGAGAAATTACGTTGTTAATACAAATGAGTTTAGCTTTTGGTATGGAAATTTTCAGGCCTTAAAGGATCTGACGTTTAATATCTCAGCTTATAAGATCACCGCTCTCATTGGCCCAAGCGGCTGTGGAAAAAGTACTTTTTTAAAGTGCCTGAACCGAATTAATGAGCGTGGTGGAGAAGTTTCCCACGATGGTAGTATTCAGGTTTTTGGACATGATATTTATCATCCGACTGTAGCTCTTTCGGAATTGCGGCGTCAGGTTGGGATGGTTTTCCAGAAGCCAAATCCACTCCCTCTTTCAATTTACGAAAACGTGATTTTTGGTGCCCGGACTCACATGAGAAAGGTAACTTCTAAAGAGCTTGATCAGATGGTTGAGACTTCCCTAAAACGTGTGGGTCTCTGGGATGATTTGAAAGATCAGCTTGGACGTTCTGCTCTGACTCTAAGCTTAGAGAAGCAGCAACGTCTTTGTATTGCTCGCTTACTCCCTCTCAAACCTAAACTTCTTCTACTCGATGAGCCCTGCTCCGCCCTTGATCCTGCAGGAATTGAAGCCATTGAAACCCTTATCAGGGATCTCAAAAAAGACTTCTCAATTTTGATTGTGACTCACTCTATGAGTCAGGCCAAAAGAGTGTCAGATGAGACCATATTCATGTATATGGGTGAATTGGTTGAGATGGGTCCTACCAAAGAACTTTTTGAGACACCGACTCAACCAAGAACTGCTGCCTATATTGAAGGCCGTTTCGGTTAAAAATCGGCCCTTTTTTTGACATCCACCCCGCTCTCTCGCTATGGTATTGCCACGTCTATACAATCCATAACGCACGAGGCAACCAATGTTTAAAGTCATCGCAGTTTACCGTGTTCCAACTGATGAAGCGGCAAAGGCAACATTCGAAGATCACTACAAAAACATTCACACTCCCATTTGCTTAAAGGTTCCTGGAATTCTTGAAGTCCGTACCAATAAAATTTTCGGCGGCCCAACAGGTGCCTCAACTCTTTCTATGGTCACAGAAATGTGTTTTGAAAATAAAGACTCATGGAAAGCGGCCATGAAAACTCCTGAAATGATGGAGTCAGGAAAAGACGCCATGAAATTTGCAGGGGATTTAGTATCAGTTCACTTCGCTGAAGAGATCATTACAAAAGCTTAATATGAAAACTTACGAGAATATTCTTGTATCAAAAAACTACCGGGACCATAAGCACATTGCTTTGATTCAGCTCAATCGCCCAAAAGTTCTCAATGCTCTATCGACGGACTTGATGAAAGACGTAGTAGATGCCATGTTTCTTTTGGAAGACGACAAAGATGTGAGAGTGATTATTCTTACAGGTAGTGACCGAGCTTTTGCGGCCGGCGCAGATATTGGCCAGATGGCCGAAGCCTCGCCGATTGATCAAATCAACGATAACCGTTTCCGAACCTGGAAGCAGCTGGGTCTTATCACAAAACCCATCATTGCGGCCGTGAACGGTTTTGCGCTGGGTGGTGGTTGTGAGCTTGCAATGTCCTGCGATTTTATTATCGCCGGAGATTCTGCACGCTTCGGACAACCAGAAATTAAGATCGGTACCATACCAGGAGCTGGAGGAACACAGCGCCTCACTCATGCCATTGGAAAATCAAAAGCGATGCTCGCTGTTTTGACCGGTGAGATGATGGATGCGTACGAAGCTGAGAAATCAGGATTAGTAGCACGAGTCGTACCTGCAGAAACTTTGATGCAGGAAACTTTTGAGATTGCTAAAATCATTTCAAACCGAGCTCCAGTTGCAGTGAAACTTGCAAAAGAAGCTGTAAATATGGCCTTTGAGGGATCACTAAAAGACGGGATGGAGTTTGAAAGAAGAAACTTCTACCTCACCTTCTCTTCTAAAGATCAGAAAGAAGGCATGAAAGCCTTTATGGAAAAGCGTGACCCTAATTATGAAGGTAATTAATCTTTTTGTTCTCATTCTGCTGGTCGCCTGCGGTTCTCGAATGGAGAAGCCGGTAGCTACAATCGATTCAAGAGATTACGAATACAAGGAATGCTTTAACGATAGTGATTCCATGAGAAACACTAATGTTAAGGGCAAAGGCCAGGTAAAGATTGGCTTTATAGTTCTTCCGGATGGGAAGGTTGAAGATGAAAAGATAATTGAATCAAGTTTTAAGGATCCAAATTTCCATGCCTGCCTTCTTGAAGTGACCAGGTCCATGAATTTTCCGGCCCCGAAATCCGGAGCAGCTACAAACACCACAAAGGTGATTAACTTTTCTTCCAAAATAAAGATGAACTATTGATGAAAACTTTTGAAACTGTAAAATTTGAAATTAATAATGGAACAGCGGTCATCACAATTAACCGACCACAGGTTTACAATGCCCTCAATGTTCAAGGGAAACTCGATATTATCTCGGCCATCCGTGAAGCGAACAAAGAGGCATCGGTCCGTTCTATTGTTCTGGCCGCCGAAGGAAAAGCTTTCTGTTCAGGTCAGGATCTAAATGACAGAACTGTTGATGCAACAAAAGGTCCAGTCGACATCGGTCATACGATTGAAACTGAATGGAATCCTTTGATCGACGCTATTAAAAACTCTGACAAGCTCATCATTGCTGCTATTCAGGGTGTGTGTGCGGGAGCAGGACTTTCAGTCGCTTTAGCGGCCGACATGAAAGTTGCCGCCCCTGGTGTTCGTTTTATTTCAGGCTTTAGTCAGATCGGATTGGCCCCGGATGCAGGCATGAGTTTCATGCTAGTTAGACAACTGGGTTATACAAAAGCTCTAGAATTCGCCTTGTTAGGAAAGCCTCTTCTCTCAGAAGAGATGCTCGGGTATAATTTCATCAATAGAGTTGCGGAAAATCCGCTTCAGAATGCACTTGAATTAGCGGCAGAGATTAATAAACTTGCCCCACTTTCGGTTAAGATGGTGAAGAAAAACTTTCAATTTGCCCAAGAAAAAGAATTGGGTGAAGTTTTGAATCGCGAGAAATACGTTCAACGGTTTCTTGGATTTTCCAGTGATTATAAAGAAGGCGTTGGTGCTTTCTTAGAAAAAAGAAAACCAGAATTTAAAGGTCAATAGATAAGGGAGCTACCCATGCGTCAGTACACAAACGAAGATCTAAAACTTTTTGAAGACATCAAGAATGGCAAAACTTTTGATGCAAATTCAGAGATGCCAGAAATTTATCGTAAAAATCTTTTAAACCTTTTATGGATGCAGGCGGATTCTGAATACGCAGGTGGTCTGGGTTATATGCCATGGATTGCACAAGCACCTAATGCCCACGAAAGAGTTCTAGTGGCCCAAATTGTAAAAGATGAGATGAGACATGCTCACGTTATTTATAAACTTCTAGATGATTTAGGTGAGAAAACTCATGACCATATGCTGGCCCATGAATTTGACTGGAGAATTCCACAGGATACGGCAAATATTGGTTTTTCCCGCGCTAAGAAAGATAAACGCGTAAATATTTTTTACTATCAAATTACTCACTGGGAAGATTTTTGCTTATTTAACTTCTTAATGGATAGAGCTGCTGGACACGTTCTTGAAGATACACTTGAGTCTTCTTTTACTCCCTGGAAAAATGCTATCGGAACAATCGTAAAAGAAGAGCATATGCACCTGGCCCATGGTGATAAAACGGTTCGTTTGATGGCCGAAGATCCTGAGAAAAAAGCATTTCTTCAGGAGCGTCTCAATCTCTGGTGGCCTCGTGTGATGAATACTTTTGGGAAGTCTACCGGAACGGCCAACGATATTTATCAAAAGCTTGGCCTTAAAAATCGCTCAAATGCTGACGTCCGGGCAGCATTCGTTAAAGAGATAAATGAGAAGTGTAATGAATGGGGACTCAAAGTTCCTGAGTACAATGAAGCCGCTCAGCCTCTTGAATACACACTCTCTTAAAATATGAATTTTAAAAAAATCGTCGTTATAGGTGCCGGAACTATGGGTTCCGGCATCGCTCAGTGGTTTGCTCAACAAAACTGTTTCGTTGAGCTGGTAGATAACTCTGAGGAGCAACTTAAAAAAGCTCTGAGCGGCATCCATCTCTCATGGGGAAAGCTCCTTGAGAAAAACAAGCTGACTCCAGCCCAGGTTGATCAGTACAAGAAATTTCTTACGATTAATAGTATTGAGCGAGTTTCCAGGGATACGGACCTTGTTGTTGAGGCCATCATCGAGAACCTTGATATTAAGAAGGACTTGTTTCAAAAGCTGGATCAGTACTTTGCCCCCCACACCATACTTTCTTCCAATACATCAAGCTTTCCGATTTCTCTGATGGCAGAAGCTGTATCAAAAGAAAGAAAGAATCGTTTTCTAGGGCTTCATTTTTTTAACCCTGCCACGATTATGAAATTAGTAGAGGTCATAAAGGGAGAACATACCGATGACCAACTCTGCCAGGATCTTTATCAATGGTTTGAGAATAAAGACAAAAAGCCTGCGCTTTGCAAGGACTTTCCCGGATTTATTGTAAATCGTGTCGCCCGGAATTTTTATGGCGAACCTTTAAGAATTGCTGAAGAGGAAGATGAAGCTAAGATGAGAGAAATTGATCAGATCCTTAAAGAAGTCGGCGGGTTCAAAATGGGCCCCTTTGAACTCATGGATCTTATCGGTATTGATGTGAATTATTCAGTGACTTGTTCGGTATGGGAAGCGTATTCAAAAGAGCCTCGCTTCGCTCCTCACAAGCTCCAAAAGCAAATGGTGGATGAGAAAAGATTTGGCAGAAAATCCAAACGAGGATTCTACACCTATGACTAATCTTAAATTTAAAAACACTTTGATTCATTTTGGCTTCAGTACGAAAGAAGAAGTAAAACATATTCTCGAGACCAATCCTGACAGGGATATCTACCTGGACCTGACTTGTTATGACCCTAACGAGTTTTATAGAGCTTACCCTCAACTCAAAGGCAGCTTTTCCGCACTCTTTTGTGACGAAGAAAAAAAAATTGAAGTTCATCTTAGAAACAAAAATCCCGAAATTTTAGAAAAATTCAAAGAACTGGGATTTAAGCCATTTGAGACCAGCTTTGTCTCGTGTGGATTTATTTTTCCTAGAACGATTGTTCAAATCATTAATGAGGCCTACTTTGCATTAGAAGAAGAAGTTGCTTCTCAGACTGATATTGACCGCGCGATGAAGTTTGGTGTGAACTATCCAAAAGGACCATTTGAATGGTCAAAAGGGCGTGAGCGATATGTGCTTGCTCTCTTAAATGAACTCCTCCTGAAAACTCAGGACAAACGCTACCTTCCCTCAAAACTTATTCAAATATAAAAAGGCTCCATTCGGAGCCTTTTCTATAAACATGTGTGTGGTCTTAAATCTAGAAGAAAATCTGGTAAACCATTTTTCTCATTTGCTCAGGAGTTGCCCCTAAGTTTTGAGAGGCGAGATCAATCTTTTTGTTAAGATCAGAGATATCACCAGTAAAAGATTTCTTCACGGCATTTTCAATCTCAGTCATTGAAGAACCGATAAGGTTTTTAGAAAAAGCTTCGGCGTCTTTCTCAGTTAATTCTCTGGAAGAAGAAATTCTGTTCCAACCGTTAACAAGTTTTGCCACTTTTGCAGCACTTTGGTCAGACAATCCATAGGTCGCAATGAGTTGCTGCTGAATCTGACCCTGATAATGACGCTCTTTCAAAGCTGCTAATTTTTCCATATCGCGGACTTCACGGCTTCCCGCATTTAAAGTCACACGAGTTCCTTCAATAGCTCGCTTTACATCAAACTTCTTAAGCTTATTGTAATCAACCAGGTCACTGCTGATCATATTGATCGTTCTAACTTCTGAAGAGTTGGAAGATGCAGAAAAGTAATATCCATCATCATAACCATCGTCGTAACCGACATCGTATCCATCATCAAGACCATCGTCATAACCCATATCATAACCGTCATCAAGACCATCGTCGTAACCGTAATCGTAACTTCTGTTTACGCCTACATTGTATCCAGCAGCATATCCGGCATTCGTCCCTTCAGTACGTCCAGCGTTGAAGCCATTATTGTAGGAAGTTGAGTTATTTCTTCCGGCCGTATTACCTGTGTTGTAACCAGTGTTATAACCGTTGGTGTAGGCCGCATCTCCCTGCACTCCATCATAACCTATATCAAAACCATCGTCGTAGCCGTCCTCATAACCATCAGCACGTCCAGCATTGGTTCCGGCCGTTGTCCCGACAGGTTTGCCTCGATTTGAGCCGGCAGTGTAAGCAGTGTTATATGCAGCGGTGTATGTTTCAGCATGACCGGCATTGTACCCATCATTGTATCCACGGTTTTGGCCAGCAGTTGTTCCGGCCTGTTGACCAGAGATACGACCCTCTGGAACACCTACATCATAGCCAGCAGCATATCCAACTGGCTTTTGCTCATTGTAACCACGGGTGTGGCCAGCAGCATTACCATCGTTGTATCCACCTTGATATGTTTCAGCGTGGCCTACGGCATGACCTTCGTCATATCCTTGAGTCGCGAAATAAACCCGGGCAGCTTCATATTTTTCATCATATCCAGCTCTGTAGCCGGCAGTGTAGCCGATCTGATCACCATTGGTCTGACCGCTCTGAAAGCCTTGAGCATAACCATCACGGTATCCAACTTCCAGACCGTCAGATGTACCTTCTCTTGTACCGTCTGCTTCACCAGCAACCTGACCATCAGTAGTTCCTGCCACTGTGCCGGCAGAAAAGCCTTCGTTATATTTCTTTTTACAACTTGTGCTCAATATTGAAAGAGCAGCAAGCATTACTATGAGTTTTGAACTTTTCATGGTGACTCCTAAAACAACACTGACATAAGAATTTTATTAATTTGCTCCGGAGAAGCACCTAAAGTCTCAGCTGCCATATCAATTCTCTTTTTAAGATCAGTATTGTCGCCTTCTACTGATTTCTTAAGAGCTGATTGAATATCTTTGATACTTGTTCCGATCATTTTTGTTGAAAAAGCTTCAGCATCTTTATCTGTAAGCTCCCGGCTGCCAGATAAACGGTTCCACTGGTGAGTGACTTTCGCTAAGCGAGTCGCACTCTTCTCCGAAAGACCGTAACGTGAACTTAGCTGCGAAGAAATCTCAACGATAAAGTGGCGCTCTTTAAGAGCTGCAATTTTTTCCATGTCTTTAGCAGATCGGCCAGCGGCCTGAAGAGTGATACCAGAATTTGCGACGGCCAATTTACTATTGAATTTTTTTAGATCTTTATAGTTAACAAGATCCTGGGCAAGATTTGCTGCAATTCCGAGAGAGCCTCCGGCATTTGTAACATTTGCACTTTGACCGTAGTAGTAGCCATCATCAAATCCATCATCATAACCGATATCGTATCCGTCATCAAACCCATCATCGTAGCCCATATCATAACCGTCATCCAGGCCGTCATCATAGCCGCTGTCATAACCATCAGCATCTCCACGGGCCAGACCTGAATTGTATCCAGAGTTGTAGGTTGAGTTATATCCGGCAGTGCGGCCGTTATTATAAGCAGTTGTTGTGCCGGCGGTGTAGCCAACGCTGTAACCTGCCGTTACACCTTCATCATATGCAGCATCGATTCCGTCAGCAGTACCATCAGAGCGACCTGTATTATATTGAGAATTATATGCAGGAGTGTAAGCCGAATTGTAAGCTGAGTTATATCCAGCTGTGTACCCAGCAGCATCGCCGGCAGCTCTGCCTTGATTTGTTCCAGCAGTACGACCTACTGGTTTACCAGTATTGTAGCTGTTAGTGTAAACAGCATTATAGGCATTTGTATAAGTTTCGTTGTAGCCAACTGTTTGACCCGCTGAACGACCAGAATTGTAGCCATCGTTGTAGCCAGCAGTTTGTCCAGTCACATATCCAGCAGCATCACCGGCAGCAATACCATCATTTCTTCCGTCAACTCGACCTTGCTGAACTCCTTGAATATAATCAGGGCGTGAAAAATCAACTTCACCCTGAGCATATCCCTCTGTTCGACCAACTCCTACACCACGCTCATACCCAGCTTCATAACCTTGAGCGCTTCCAACTTGCTCACCAACAGTGACGCCGTTCTGATGACTTGTTTGATAGTTTGTCTGGTAGGCCATGGCATAAAATTCATCGAATGTATCTTTATAAGCCTTCGCATAGGCCTGATCATAGCCAGCGCTATAGCCTTCTTCATAGGCTTTTTTACAACTTGTCAGGGCCATGAGCCCGGCAAGACTCACTAATACGGCCAGATTAGGTTTTGACATTTTCCTCTCCCGAAAAAATTCTTCAAGACTTGTCCTACACAAGGCTTCTAATCGTCAATGAAGAAACATATATATGAAAAAATGTAATTTTTTCAATCCTAAACTGGTCCCCAAGTGACACCAGTCGGGAGCAATTTGTCACTGATTCAGGTGAACAAACTTCATAAACCACTGCCTGTTTTCAAAGCAGAGCATCGTCAAAGAATGTCCTTCTTCGATAGACATTCGTGCCGGATTCATTGCCTTGCAGATGGGAGGCACATAAGCACTCTGCCTGATAGGCGATTTTAACTCACCATCTTCCACAGTCGTAAAAGAGACGATGTTGCTCTGAATGTCTGTTTCATCTACGTAGAGTCCAGGTGTGAGTTTATTATTGCTCTTAGAGAAAACAGGGTGAAACGTATCATTAAACATCGTTCCTGGAAGAAAACTGAAGCGATTAATCCGCTTCTTCATAAGCTGGGTCCCCTGCTCACTATGATGT
This sequence comes from Bacteriovoracaceae bacterium UBA7695, assembly GCA_002482685.1. Lineage (GTDB taxonomy): Bacteria > Bdellovibrionota > Bacteriovoracia > Bacteriovoracales > Bacteriovoracaceae > Peredibacter. The sequence goes on from DLGL01000034.1 coordinate 51,174, forward strand.
GCCAAAACCAGATATGAAGGTGTCTGGAAAAAGGTATACTCGTTGGACTCATCCTTAAATGAAGCAATAGTAGAAAGAGCTCCTTCTACTGAATTTTGTGATGAGTATGAATAGCTCTGCCCGCTCTGAAACATAATCAGTCGAGATCGCGAGGCTAGGCCTGTAAAGCTGTCCGATAGATCATGATTGGCAAGATCCAAAGAACTCAGATGCTCATATCCCCAAAGATTTTGCAAAATAGTGAATGGTTTTAAATCAAGTCCTTCTGTTCCTAAAGTCACAGAGACATTTTTTCGCAAATATCCCTTGCCCACAGACATAACTGCGTTGATTCTTCCTAGTTGTAGATCCTCTTTGGTTTGATTCAGTAAGAACATCATTTGAACTTCATCATTAACAGAGGCATTAACTGCAGATCGAACTTCATCAATGAAATGACCGGTTGAAAGAGTTCTGGTCACCATTTCTATTTCACCTTTTTCATTAACCAAAGGTTCAAGATAGTAAACTCTCCTCGCCGGTGTTGCATCAGGTTTTGTGAAAGCGGCAGAAACCTGCTGCTCCATAGGAATTCTTCCCAATTCTATAAACGCTGGAACAGCAATTTCTCCAAAATCCTTTGTGCGAACTTTTAAATATCGCTGTGATTTAACATCCACATTAAATAAACTAGGAATAAAACTCCAGACTGACTTTGCCCCAAGTAAGGGTTTTAAATCGTGGCTCCATAGACTGTATTGAATGTAGCGGTAAGCCTTAGCAACATCTTCACAATCACGACTGCAGGCTATAGCGCGAATCAGATAATCGGCTGACCCGTCGAAATTTAGATCAATTCTTGTTACGTTTAGTAGCTGGGTTGCACCTGGCAAAATCGCGGCATTAGGACTTTCTTTTAATTTTCCATCCTGAGGTCTTAGAAATTTTATTTCAATAGAATTAGTTTCTTTAACAAGTCGAGGCAGATAAAACTCAGGGATACCTATTTCTGGAGTCAGAACTTCGACCGTACTAATAAGATTTTTGGGCTCGTTATCTCTAAATGTACCTACAGGAAGAGGATCGGCTACAAATTCAAAGGGAACATTTGTAATATTGTTGTCCTTCAAGATATCACGCGCAAGCCTGAACTCGTGTTCAAAGGTTTTGACACCAACACCAGGAGTATTAACCGTAACTTTAAATTTTACCTGATTGTTGGCAGAAGGATCCAGGATTTGTCCCTCCATTTTAAGTGTCACAACTTCACCGAGTCGAAGGAGAGGAATGGTGTAGTCTTGAGACACCTGAAACGATGCAGATTTAGACTCAATCGTTACGACGACATCTTTTGCATCAATACCAAAATTTTTAACATTTAGAGGGTAGAGAAAATTATTGGTCGCTCCATCGTAGAGAGCAACAGCAAAGTTTTTAAATGTAGGACGAACGCTTGGAAGATTGGCTATCTCGAAAGCTCCCTTAAGATTAAGCATTCCTCCAAGAGATTTTCCAGGAATGGGAGCATCAGCTGAGTCTACAATTCGTCTTGTGACCTCATCTCTATGCATCCGTGGAAAATTACCTCTTAGTAAGGCTGCTGCTGCAGTAATAAAAGGTGCTGCCTGACTTGTGCCACTTAAAATATC
>DLGL01000051.1 GCA_002482685.1 Bacteriovoracaceae bacterium UBA7695
ACGATATTGTTCATTTTTAACTCCCTGTTTTGTGTCTGTAATGCGCAAGATAACTTGCATTGTCAAGTTGATTTGCATGTTTTTGGCCTTTAGTGGCTGAAACGATCGCCATAACCAGCAGAGCGAAGCGGCGTCTGGTTGATGGCGGTGGTTGGACAACTTCAATTTAACAAGATGCGAACTTCTTAGCAAAATCAGAGTCATCTGACAAAGAGTTCATGACAAAGTGTTTTGCGCAAAGTGAATACTCCTTATCTGAAGTAATTTGTCTAAGAATTTCATCCAACAACATGGTTTTAATGCTGGGATTTGAACAGTCTATATACCTTCTTACTAGGCCTTGTATATCTTCTAGTTTCTCAGCTCTATCCTGGAGCAGCTCTTTTCGATTTAGTAAAATTTCTTTTATAGTAATTTCACCTCTTGAACTTCTAGACTTTTCAAGTAACATTGGCCCATAGAAAACAAGATGGTCTTCTGGTTCATCAACATAAGGATTTAGTAACAAACAATGTTTAAAATNNTTTCTCCTTTTTCCCTGTTACATGGCTGGCATGCCAACCCAAGGTTTCTCCACTTGAGCTTATCTTTCGGAAACACATCCACTGGCTTTATATGCTCAACTTGACCTGAGGAGGCTATCAGCGAAACCTCACAGTAAATACACTTATTTGAGCATTCAGTTACTAGTATTGTTTTTACCTTTGGATCATTGTACCGGCAAGTGGATTTATGTTTGTTGTCGATTAAATACTTGGGTTCTTTCCCTTTAAGAATTTTGATCATTTGGTCTACCACACTCTTCATCAACTACTTTCATAATTGCTTTAGGTATTAATGATGCAAGTCCTAGCTTTGTTAATTCTTCTCTAATAAGGGGAATCGTGCTTTCATTAAAGCCGCTTGCAGTACATCGGCTAATTAGTGCTTCAAATTCCTTCTCCACCCATAGGGGCATTGAGAATGAGACTCCAAAAACGTCTCTGAGTATTTGAGCCGTTGAGTAAGCCTCATCATTTATGTCTATCAATTCACTTAAAATGCGTTTTTCAGAATTATGTTTTAAAACATAAATCCATGAGTCTTTTACGGAATTTGCGACCAAGGGACTGTGTGTTGTAACTACAAACTGAACATTTGGAAATGCACTGATAAAATTAGGTAGTAAGGTGCGCTGCATACTAGCATGTAGGTGAATCTCTGCTTCGTCTATCAAAACCAAAGCTTCATCAGTAGGTGTGTTTAAGTATCCAAAGATGATCCAAGCTAATTCAAGGATTGAACTCAGTCCACCAGAAAAAACATCAAAAAAGAAGTTGCCGCTTTCCGTCTCTACAAGTAAATTATAGTTCTCTACAACTGTGAGCCTTTTGAATCCGATCTCTGGAGGAAACACCTGTTTGAGAATGGCTTCAAATTCTTCGAAGTTTTTTTTATAAATTTCCTGAAACTGCACCCTGCTGCTTCCATAACCATTCAATATCCATGCAACAATTGCTTGCCTGATATCAATACTATTGGAATACGTATTGTCTGCTCTAGCATTTCTTATCATTGAGATTTGAATTTTACGTGCAATCGTACTCTTATGTTCTGGATTCAGATTCGGACTGGTTAGATTAATGTAAGAAAAAGGCCTTCTGTGTGCGGGGAAAAAGATTATCCTTTCTCTATACTTAGGTGGAATCTGATAATCAATATGATGGAACTTCTCAACAGGCAATAATAACTCAGAAGGCACTGCTTCATCGCCGAAATAAATACATCCAATGTTTCGATCATAAACACTATCTGTAGCTATTAAATCTCTCTGCCTAGATACATAGAGTAAATTTTGTCCATCAAGAACGGGCGTTGCAACATTTTCAAAATGGCCGTGAATCAGTTTAAGTATAGTGGTTTTGCCACATCCATTCACACCTGAAAGGACAGTTAATTTTGGATGAAAACGAATATCAACACTATCAAATTGTCGCCAATCTTCAAGAATAATTCTATTTAATATCATTTATTACACTTGATTCCTAGGGTTCAGTTTTCGTGGACATTAACCTGGGAACGTCAATCTGGTTTTCAAGTTCTTTTAGCTTCTCTAATAAAATATTGGTCGAGTCCGAAATGCTAAAAGAATTCAAATAACTGAGGATATCTTCTTCAGTTCTAGCTCTCACGCTACTATAGAGTACTTCAGGGTAGTCAAGCATCTCTCGCCACAAACGAGCTTCTTCTTGCCATTGAAGGGAGTTTACATCTATCTCAGGATTTTCCCAAGAAATTCCGTGTTTGTATAAAACAGGAGTGGTCAAAATAATGACCTCTAAATCTGAGTGTACTACACAACAATGGTAACCAAATTTCTTGATGCTTCTATACTTTGGTGTATACAATACTTTTAAGTGCTGAAAAGCGAGACTGTTTGTGGTCTCAATGTCATATGGTTCGGTAGGCGTACTATAGTTAAACAGTAGGCGCATCGACTTCATTGATGCATCAAAAGGAGAAGATGCAGTTCTTGCCTCACGGAAATGAACCTTTAAAAAATATCT
>DLGL01000038.1:0-8878 GCA_002482685.1 Bacteriovoracaceae bacterium UBA7695
TTTTTTTATTGGGGCCCCAACGGATAAAGAACTCTGCGACCGCATCCGAGAGGGAATTTCAAATACAGAAAATCTCTGCGGGGGTCTTAATCTTCTGGATTCGGCCGCTCTTATGAAAAAGGCCCGGAGAGTTTTTGTAAACGATTCGGCCCCTCTGCATTTAGCATCTTGCGTGAATGCTAAAACCACTGCGATTTTTTGCTCAACTGTGCCTGAATTTGGTTACACGCCCCTGGCAGATGATTCTGTGGTAGTGGATGTGGGGAATGCTCTGTCTTGCAGACCCTGCGGACTACACGGTTACAAGGCCTGTCCACTAGGTCACTTTAAATGTGCTGAAGATATTGAAATTAAAAAAGTCCTAGCGACTATTTCTTAAGAATTTTTCCGAACCCAATTCTGTTAGCACCAAACATTTCTTCCAGAACCATGGTGGAAAAATGGTGATTGGGATGATTTGAATCCATGAAATATTCAGTACTGTTGTAAGGAGCAATGGCGGGAGTTTGGAAATCCCATACCACTCCGAAGACATCCACTAGCGCTGATTTAAATTTCTGATGACTGGCGTTTAAAACCGGATCATTAATAATTTTATTCAGATGCTCCAGTGACAGGGGTGAGGTAAAGACCACTACGTTGAATCCGTGAGTCGTACCCAGCTCTTTAAGTGTTTTGAGATAGCCCATTCTCTTCTGATCAATTTCAAAATTTGCATAACCAAACTGAGAAACCTTTAGTTTTTTTGCCCGCTTCTCAACGATATGATCACCATCTTCCAGATAAGCGTGAAGGGCCTTACCAAAAAGATTCACCCAAATAACTTTGAAAGAATCTGCGATGGCTTCGAGTGTGAGATAGGAGTTATTAAAGAGGTTGGTCTCAAGCTCCTCTGCTGGAACTTCCTCGAGATAATTTTTAAGCGGTGAAGAAAAAAACATATCATCCGCTTTAGTCTGAGTGCTCAGTTCCTCAAACCCAAAAGAAATCAAGATGAGCTTAGGTTTATACTTAGTGAGTATGTGCCTCGTCATCGCTATATAATCTTCCGGAGTCGCACTTTGGGTTGAATAGTTATAGGACACAAGACCCGTAAGGCGGTTTAGTTCTTTGGTCATATACCGGTGAGCAGAGCTCGAACCCATGATAAAGGCAGTGTAATCCTTCTTTCCGTGCTCAACCTGATTAAACTTATTTTCCCGTGCGAAGTCCACAGCCTTAGTTTCAAAACCAAAAAGGTTATGGCCAAACTTATTGTAAGGATCAACGGCAAGGATCAACCCATAAAGGGCAGATGCAAGGAAAGTAGCTGTAAGAGCAAAAGCTAAAATAAAGCGCATATTAAAAATTAAAGTAGATGAATTCCGTGATCCGGTTCATTCCGAATAAACAGAAAACAAAAGCGATCCCGCAGTAAATAGCGATGCGGGTATCTGGTTTAAAAGTCTTTTCAAGTTCACTAGTGTTTCTAAATTTATAAAGCACCCAGCTTGTTCCTAAGAACATGATGATCAGAAAATAATCATCCGGGTAGAGGTAGGACCCCATCTTGAAGCCATACTCTTTTAGCGCCCCAACGGACTTAATCCCAAGCTTTGGAACCACCACACCGGAGAGACCCATCATCCCTATCAGTACTTTTCCGGCATCCGCCAGAGTTTTAGCTCTGAAGATAACAAAGGTGATATTGATGAAATTAAAAGTGATGAACCAAGACAGCCATCCAGGAAACTTCTTTTTTTTCTTCTTACGGATATGGTTTACAACTAAGGCCGCACCATGAAGAGCTCCGTAGACTACAAAAGTCCAACCGGCCCCGTGCCAGACTCCGGCAATAAACATCGCTAGGAAGGTAGCGATCATTGTATTGCGGAAGTTGATCTTCGGCATCGCCCGGACCAGGGGAGTGAAAATGTAGGTATTAATAAACTGACTTAAGCTCATATGCCAGCGCGACCAAAATTCAATAACGGACTTTGATTTAAAAGGAGAGTTAAAGTTATGAGGAAGTTTCACATTGAACATGTGCCCAATGCCGATGGCCATATCCGTGTAGCCACTAAAATCAAAATACAACTGAAAGGTGTAAGAAAGAGAAGTCTTCCAGGCCAGAAGAAAATCCAGAGTTGTGTGTTCGTCAAAACCGGGCTTCGCCCAGGTCGCGAAAGCTTCTGAAATAAGAACTTTTTTGGTGAGTCCAATACAGAAAACAAAAAGACCGAGTGAAAATTGATCAAGCTTAAAGCGCTTATTCTCAGCACTCTCAATCTGTGGCATCATCATTTGATAGTGAACGATAGGTCCTGAGATGAGCTGCGGAAAAAAAGAAACAAAAACGGCGTAATCTAAAAAACTCTTCTCTTCGGCCAGCCCTTCATAAGAGTCCACCAAAAAGCCAATCTGCTGGAGAGTATAGAAGCTTAAGCCAAGCGGCAGGGCTATTTGAGCAAAGCCCACGAGGCCTGCGTACTTAAAGAAACACAAGAGTCCTATGTTGAAAACTAGACCCAGTTGGAACAGTGTTTTTTTCCAGCTTATGTTCTTATGTAGGTAGTGACCAATAAAATAGTTCACCACAATAGATGTCAGGAGAAGAGGAAGGTTTTTGACGTTCCAATAAGAATAGAAATAAAGTGAGGCCGCTACCAGCCAGTACTTGCCCATGGTGATTTGCTTAAAATGATTAAGCGTAAAGTAGCCCATTAAGGCCACTGGCAGAAACGCAAAGATAAAGGCGTAGGAATTAAAAAGCATGGATTACTTGTTAAGCTTCTTTTGAATCAGCTCAACCATGTCTCCCACATTTTTCAGGGACTGAAGCTCGCCAAGTGCAAAGCGGACTTTGTATTTGCTCTCAATCGCAGAGATAAGCTGGATGTGAGTCATTGAATCCCACTCATCCACTTCTTCAGCTGATGTAGTACTTGTCACTACCAAATCCGGCAGTTCTAAAACGTCTTTGATGATAATTGAAACGTCCGCGAGAATGTCAGTTGCACTCATGATTTTGCCTTATTTTGAGATTCAATGTATTGGGCCTTGAGGAGCTTCCGGTCGACTTTACCTGAAATATTTGTTGGATAACTATCCACGAAGAAAATCTTTTCCGGGATTTGGTAATCCAGAAGAATTTCTCCCAGGTCTTTTTTAAGTTCTTTAACGGTCTTAGTTTCTTTCAGGATAACAAAGCCAATGGTCTGGGTGTCATTGTTCGCGTCTTCAGTGGCAATAGTGACCGAGTCTTGAACATAAGAAATTCGTGTCACATAAGAATCAATATCCAGAAGATTAATCCGGAACCCGCGGTACTTGATGGTGTCATCGTTTCTTCCCACAATGAAGTAGTCACCCTTCTCATCCATAAAGGCCAGATCTCCCGACTTGTAATAGCGCTGTCCTTCAAACTGAATAATCGCACTCGCAGTCTGCTCAGGATTATTGCAGTACTCTTTAAGCAGTTGCACACCACCCAGAAGGAGCTCGCCTCGCTCTCCAGGGCTTACAACTTTTCCATCGTTTACTATCACTGAGAATAGATTTGGCAGAGGTGTACCGATTGAGACGTTCCCATTGTTGCAATCAAAACTTTCATTAAAAGAAAATTTCTTCCCATGACTATAAACTGTGGCTTCCGTGGGACCGTAGAGGTTATAAACTTCAATAGGCTCAGGAAAATACTTCAGGCACTTTTCATAAAGCCCATGAGAGAAACGCGAGCCAGCGATAAAGAGGTATTTAAGGCACTTGTAATCCATCCGGTCGGCCACAAAGTCAGACAGAAACATATTGAGGTTATTAGGAACGGTATTCAAAGCAGAAATTCGGTAAGTTTCAATTTCATGACCGAGCTTAAAGATATTAGTCTGCCAGTTTGAAAAATAAACTTCCACATTTTTTGTCAGGAATAGCCCCACGTCTAAAAGTGAAATGTCGAAAGTAAACTCAGTCACCTGAAGCAGGCGATCCTTTGGATTTACGTTCACAAAGTAGTCCTGAGACCACTGATAGAAATTCTCTAAGGCCTTTCTTTGAATGATGACACCTTTGGGTCTACCTGTACTTCCCGATGTAAAAAGTACATAAGCATGTGTTTCACCCGTAACTTGAGGGAGGGCCGATTCAGATGAGGTCTTATACTTCAAAATCTCAACCATCTTCTCATCAGTTAAAAGCAGCGTGAAATTTGAATCTTCCTGAATCTGCTGAACACGGTCCATTGGGTAATCAAACTTCATCGGAATATAAGGGATACCAATTTCCTGGCAAGCAAGAATGGTTAAAAAATAGCGGTAGTCTTTATTAAGTTTGACCGCCACGGTATCAAGCGCGTGGTGATCCAGAAGGTAACTTCTGATAGTGCTATATTCGGACTTCACCTGATCCTGAGGAAGTTGAGCTCCACTCTGATCAAAAATCTTTATATCTGAATTAAATCTTTTCTGAATAAGTTCTCTTAACACTAGATAACACCCTGTTATAGTCTAAAGGATCTTCACAAATTGGTTTTTAGGAAAACGGATTCTAGGACCGTACACGCCGTTCTTGGCGCGTTTCCCGGCCGAGATGACCATACAGATTTCTGACTCACTTCCAAGTTCAAGGATTTGTTTCACTCGAGAAGAGTCATAACCTTCCATTGGGCAAGAGTCGTACCCGTAGGCCGAGAATCCCATCATGATATTTTGGCAAGCAAGGGCTGTCGACTTATGGGCCCACACCCGCATGTCCGCGATGGACTTTGGCTCTCTTGGAATAGGTCGGAACAATCCAGCGATGGCCATAAAAATTCTCTTAAAGGGACCAAAGATGCCAAAGGGACCTTGGTTGTAAACAACTGGGACGAGCTTTTGATAATAGTCCCGTACAGAGGTTGGAACTTTTTCTGTTTGTGCATCGAAGTTTTCAAGCATTTGTTTGCTGTGATTTTTCCAGTTATCGAGCTTGGCCACTGCAACGATGAGCTCTTGCGCCGTTTTTGCGGCCGGTTGGTGAAAGAGAGCTTCAATTAACCGGGCCTTTTTTACAGGATGTTTAACCCAATAGAATTCCCAGCATTGAAGGTTTGATGAATTAGGCGCCAGAAGTGCCCAGTCCAAAACTTTTTCTACGACAAAAGAGGGGACCTTTTCATCTGTATAGGCCCGCACTGATCTGCGGTTATGAACTATATTATCAAACATCTGATCATCGACATCTTTCATGACTTCAGAATGATTTATTTCAGGAATTTTAGAGAAAATGTTGTCACTCATAGTATTAGCTCAACAAATGTTGAAAATCGTCCATGTTCAGTTTACCGCTAAAGTATTCATCATCATCTTCGGCCATGAGGTCACGGAAGAGCTCCCGCTTGCTCTGCTGAAGAACCAATACTTTCTCTTCCACGGATTCTTTAATAATGGGCCGGTAAACTGTAAGTTTATTTTCTTGTCCGATACGGTGAGCTCGGTCAATGGCCTGCCTCTCAACGGCCGGATTCCACCATGGATCCATGAGGAAAATGTAACTAGCTGCTGTTAAGTTAAGTCCAAATCCCCCTGCTTTGAGTGAGATAAGGAAAATCTGGGCATCACCATTCTGGAAAAGTTCAACCATCTCTCCACGTTTTTTAATGGTTTGTGATCCATCAATACGCGCCATCTTCCAGCCGTTCACTTTGATCTTATTTTCGATCATATCGAGATAAGTCGTGAATTGGGAGAACACCAGCGTCTTGTGACCTTCGCCGACAAGTTGTTCAAGATTCTCCATTAAAAAATCAATCTTTGTAGACTGAAGATTAGGCTGCTTCTGCCAGAGGCAAAGTTGTCTCATCTCAAGAAGAGACTTAAGAACCTCACCGTAGCGTTTAGCACCAGTTGAAATCATATTTGAGCGAACCGCATTGAGCTTGTTCTGATAAACCTCGCGCTCTTCTGGAGAGAAATCGAGGTAAACGTGGTTTTCAATTTTTTCAGGAAGCTCTTTAAGAACCTGATCTTTTGTCCGGCGAAGAATAAAAGGCTTCACTGTTCTGCGAGCGAGGAGGCGATTTTTATTTTTAGAAGTTGATTTTACAAGCCCTAAGTCACCCCACACACCAGGAACACACAGATCCATGATGTTATAAAATTCTGAAAGATCATTTTCAACCGGTGTACCGGTTAAACAAATGCGAAATTTTGCCTGAATCTGTCGGGCCGCATTGGCACCGAGAGAGCGGATGTTTTTTAAGTGCTGAACTTCATCAAAAATTAAAATATCAAAATTTGTTTCTGCAAAAGTTGAAAAAGATTCTTTTTTCATCAGACCATAAGAAGTCAGGATCACCTTAGCGTCTGTTTTAAACTCGCGCTCGTCACCATAATAAATGGACCAGGTAAGATCAGAAAATTTCTCTAACTCATTTTTCCAGTTATAGAGAATAGAAACCGGACAGATAATAAGGATCTTGTCGACTTTATCCTTCAGCGTTTGAAGGAGCATAATAGTTTGAAGGGTTTTACCCAAACCCATGTCATCGGCCAGGCAGGCACCGAATTTGTGCTCATACAAAAATCGCAGCCAGTTATACCCAGCAAGCTGATAAGGGCGAGCGATTTCATCATAGCGCGGATCCACTTCATAAGTGGGCATGTTTTCCATCGTCATGATGCTTTTGCAGAATTCTTCTTCTTCTAAAGTCAGAGCACCTTCAATACCAAGGCGCTTAAGTTCAAACAGCTCAAAAATACGCGAGCGCTGAAGAGAGAGTCCGAATTTAGAGAGACCTTTGGCCCCAGCTTCTTTTTTCTCGCCTTCAAATTTGGTATATCTCTTCATGAAGCGCAAAACATCTTTTTGCTCATCAGAAAGAAGAACCAGTCCCTTATTTGAAAGAAGAAAGTTATCTGTTATTTCAGCATTTTTTATAACGTCGAGGTCTTCATCTGAAACCACCAGGTCCAGTTGAAACCAATCAAGCTTATCGCGGTTTCTTTCAAAGCGGATGGAGCTCTTCCATGTCCTGACCTGTTGTTGATCATAGAAAATAGGAATCTTCAGAGGTGCGAGGAACTGGTAGAAAGCTGCAATTCCTTCCAGGAGGTTATTCTTTGGAATCTGGAAAATGATTTTGCGGTCTTCTTTAAAATAGAATGATGTTTTAAAGCCAAGTTCTCCGAAGCTATCGAGGAAGGCCAGAAAAACTCGTCTGAATATCTTTGTACTCAGCATGAAGACTTTTTTAAAAGTTGGATCAAAGAAAGGAATCTCGTCATCTTTCATAAGAAGATTAATCCATTCTGTCATGATTGCTTTACGTGAAGCTGAATGAAGGTACTTCTTATGAAAGTTGGTTTCCCGGTCAAAGTCTTCAATCAGAGTTTTGAAGAAAAGGAGGGCATCATTTTTTGTTCTGAAGCTTCCCGCCCAACCTTGCTCACTCACGAAGAGTAAAAAAGGAGACGGCATAGGGACAAGTTTCTGGTCCTGAGTGAATAGTTCTAACTCAAGATTCAGAAAACTTTTTCTCGTCGAAGGATTGATAGAGAATCGGTACTCCATATCCTCAACAGGGAATGTGTCCCAGTCTTCACCCTGAATTGACAGAGAGGCGACACCCTTAATTTTAAGCGGAAGAAAGATCCGGATATAGTCCTGAATATCTCCAATTACATCTGTCAGTTTGAGTTTACTGACGAGCTCTCTGAGTTCATTCGGAAGATCCAGGGCCTCGCCAGTTTTCCAGTTAAAGAGATAGAGGATATCAAAAAGTGAAACTTCTTTTGATTCAACACCATCTTCAATCAGGCTGAAGCGGTAAGAGAACTTATCTTCAACATACAAAACTTCTTTATACTCTTCGAGTTCAGTAGCAGGAATGAGGTTGATATGAAGCTGGCCTTTAAAGCGAGAAGGCGCAGGGAAGTTAACGACCTTGCGGCTCATGAGGGTGTACTGAAGGGAGCTGAAGGTGCTGTTCATTTTCGCACCAGGAAGCTGAGGGGCCGCCTTAACCAGAGTTCCGTATTTTTCAACGTGAACACCTTCGTGAGAAATATAAGAGAGCCCAAGAGGGTTTAAGCTCTGAGGATCACTCTTTCCTTCTTGCTCCATATATTTCAGAAGTAAACTGGCGGCGTGATGACAGGGCTTCTCTGCGCTCCAGAGTTTACAAGTGCACTGAGTAGTTAGGTTTGTTTTTTTGTAACTTATCTTTGATTCATAATTCGTGTTATTTTCCGCAATAATTCCAGAAACAATGATGTAGGTTTCAAAAGTTCCTTTCATGAATGAAAGCGAAACTCTTCCTTGCTCAATCATCTTTCTGGCCTGAAAGATAATGGCCTGGTCAAACTTTTCATTTAGCAGATCATCGAGAGGCGAATTATTCGTATATTCCATGTAGTCCGTGACTTGAGAATTAAAGAGCTAGTATAGGGTAAAAGCCCCGCGATGGCATTTTAAATGCGTCGGGTTACAGAAAGGTAATGGCTTTACAGATTCGGTGCGCCCTAATTACCCTTTTGTCTCTACAAATTTAAGGAGACTTATGAAGGTTTTACTCGCTCTTGCAGTTCTTGCGACTTCAGCTACAGCTCTTGCTGATTCAACTCGCTCAATTTACGACATTATGTATTTACCAAACTCTGGAACGACATATGGTTTCACGACTGGTTCTTACATCGATGGTGGTGTTGAAGCAGATTCTGGTGACTACGATTACGATGGTTACGGACTTTCTCAAACAATAGGTCACTCGTTTACTGACCGTCTTTCTGTTGAGGCTTCATTGGTTTATTTAAATGCTGAAATCGATCCTGATGGCGGATCTAAGACTGAACAAACAGGGATTTCTGATCCTACAATCTCTGCTCGTTTCCGTACTATGGATGAGAAATTCCAATGGGACCTTATC
>DLGL01000038.1:8891-20476 GCA_002482685.1 Bacteriovoracaceae bacterium UBA7695
GGTCTTGGCGATGCTGAACAAGATGATGATGGTGATCAAAATAATCTCAAAGGTGGAAACGCTCTTTTCATCGGGACTCAATTTGGTGCTAAAGCAGACAAAATCCAGTGGGCAGTGGGTGCTAAATTAACTCACAACATGGAAAGCACAACTGATTTTGATTCAGCTGGTGACGCTGATTTCGACGCATTTAATGAACTTAAATTTGGAGGCGATATCCTAAACCAACTTGCTGAAAAATCTTTCTTAAGATCTTTTGTCTCTGTGGATTTTGCTGAAAATAAAGAGTCTGATGATCTTGGTGGTGTTGCCGACGACGCTTCTTATACTGCATATGGTATCGGTACTGAGTACCAGCACCTTTGCTCAGCAAACCTTTTGCTTAGAGCTGGTATTGACTATACAACAACTGCTACTGAAACAGCTGACCAGGATTCAAACTCAGTTTGGTCTTGGAACGTAGGTGCTAACTACCAGTTCTAATTTCTTCAAAACAAGACCAAAAAAAAGGGCCCTTTCGGGCCCTTCTCATTTTAGTTATCTAAGTAAGACTTAAGTAACTTCGCTCTCGAAGGATGACGAAGCTTACGAAGCGCTTTAGCTTCGATCTGACGAATACGCTCACGAGTAACGAAGAAATCCTGACCCACTTCTTCCAAAGTATGATCTGACTTCTCACCGATACCGAAACGCATACGAAGAACTTTCTCTTCTCTTGGAGTAAGAGTTGATAGCACTGAACGAGTCTGTTCAGAAAGAGTCACACTCATTACAGCATCAGCTGGAGAGATGATCTTCTTATCTTCAATAAAGTCACCGAGAGATGAATCTTCTTCCTCACCAATTGGTGTTTCAAGAGAGATTGGCTCTTTGGAGATTTTGAAAACTTTTTTAACTTTATCTACCGAAAGCTCCATCTTCTCTGCAATCTCTTCAGGGGTTGGTTCACGACCAAGCTCCTGGATCAATTGACGAGATGTACGAGCAAGCTTGTTGATGGTCTCGATCATGTGAACCGGAATACGGATAGTGCGACCCTGATCCGCGATAGCACGTGTGATCGCCTGACGAATCCACCATGTCGCATAAGTAGAGAATTTGTAACCACGACGGTACTCAAACTTATCTACGGCTTTCATCAGACCGATGTTTCCTTCCTGAATCAGATCCAGGAATTGAAGACCACGGTTTGTGTATTTTTTAGAAATTGAAACCACGAGACGTAAGTTAGCTTCTACCAGTTGAGACTTAGCTTTATCGGCTTTTTCCTCACCTGTAACAATGATGTTGTAAACAGACTGGATATCTTCGAACGCCATCCCTGCATCAATTGCAAGACGACGAAGCTTACGAAGGATATCTTCCTGAGTTCTGACCATTTGCTCGATCTTAGCATCGGTTGTGAAAAGGTTACGGGCAAGCTCGCGCTTGTAGCCATCATCTTCCATCAAGCGGTCATAAAGAACTTTATAAGTGTCGTCGTTAGTTACTTCGAGGAACTTATAGATACGTTCTTGTTGCTCATAAAGCTCACGGAACTGAAGGTAGTAAGACTTAACCGGTTCAGTGAACGAGTTAATGATCTTACGGTTAAAGGTAAGGTCAACCAGCTCGGTTCCAACCTTATCCATAACTTTCTGTTCCTGATTTTCCATCTTCTTCAATGTCCCATCTTCGTTAACGATGAGGGCAAGAAGATCTTTCACGTGCTCAACAACCGCATAAATACGATCACGAGTTTCGATGATGTCTTTCTCAGGTGATTCATCATCGAGACCACGAACGAGGTCTTTTGTGTACTCGTTTTGCTCTTCGGCCTGAACCACTTTGTTTTTGAGTTTAACGATCTCTTCAAGAGCATGCTTAGATTTAAGACATGAAAGAACGATTTCTTTTTCCCCTTCCTCAATCTCTTTAGCGATTTTAACTTCGCCTTCACGAGTAAGGAGAGCAACAGAGCCCATTTTTTTCAGGTATAGTTTGACCGGGTCACTTGAAGAGGCGCGAAGTTCGGCTTCTTCATCGTGGGTCATTGGATCTTCAGCAACTTCTGTAGAGGCTTTCTCTGCTTCTTCTTCATCGACTTCAGGGTTTTTAACCTGAATACGTGCTTCTTCAATTTTTTCCATGATGGTGTCAATTGAAGCGGTGTCGACAATGTTAGCTGGGATCGCGTCGTTAATTTCTTCCGGGGAAAGATAAGTTTGATCTTTCCCTTTCATAACGAGACGAGAGAATTCCCGTGAGTTTAAAAAGGCAACAACGACTGACATAGTATCTCCTAAATTCCAGGACGCTTAAAGCTTCGATATTTCTACAGACAGCTTATAAATTTCTTCCAGATATCCATTCACTTCAATTTGAGAGTGAGTAGTTTTTTGGAGTTCTTCCAATTTCTTCTTACGTTGATTCAGCTGGTCCCGTTTTAAATTTCTTAAATAATCAGACCACAACCGCTGGATCACTTTCTCATTCAACTTGTTACCGTAATTAAATAAAGCATCTGTTACGATATCTTTAATCTCTTTACTGTAACCGCCCGTCATCACTTCATCGGAAACCATGGGAACATACTCGGCTTCATCGATTTCAAAATAAATTTTAACTAGCCATTGAAACAGTCTTTTTACCTCACTATGCCCAATGTAGGCAAGGAATTCATCCCTGTTTGGCTGCGTCAAGAACTCGGGATGACAGACAATTTCCCTGAGAAAAACCTTTTCTGACTTGGATAACGGGCCCGATTCTTGCACTGGAATTAATCGCTCTTCTTCTGCTTTTTTTTCTTCTTCTGCTAGCTCGATCTCAGTTACCAGTGTCTTGGGCTTCTCATGAGTCGGATAAGTCTTCTCTTTCTGACGACTTAAGAACTCACGGTAGTCTTGCAAGATTGTTGCCGAGTCAGAGCGAAGACCTAACAATTTGGCCGTATCGACGACCCGTTCAGAAGCTGCGAGGTGCTCTTTAAGCGGAGCGAGGAGAGAGAATACGCGCTGCAGAGTCTGTAATTTTAATTCTAAATTTTCTGGGATCACACTCGGGATAAGCTCCGAAATGAGCACGTCGATGAGAATTGGGGCCTTCTCCTGCCTTTCCATAAGGGCCAGGCGACCCTCTAATAAAAGGAATTCATCAGGATCTTTTGCCGGCTCAAAGCTCAAATACTTGGGCAAAATTCCAAGCGCCATGAAGTCAGCGTTGATTTTTTGCATAGCCTTTTTTCCTGCGGCATCTGAATCCATTCCGAGAAAAACATTTTTAGTCATATTTGAAAGCAGGCGGATGGATTGATCAGAAAGTGCTGTCCCCATGGTTCCCACAGTATGGTGAAAACCAAATTGGTGCATCATGATCACATCCATATTTCCTTCAACGATAATCACCTGATCAAGTTGGCGGATGTGATTTTTGCCAAAGTAAAAACCAAAGAGGATTGCTCCTTTATCAAAAGCAAAAGACTCACCGGAGTTAAGATACTTTGGATTTTGATCGGGGAGGACGGCCCGGGACGAATAGCCTCGGATCTGACCTGAGTGATCGTGAATAGGAAACATCACGCGGTCGCGGTAAAAATCGTAATACGAGTCACGGTTCTCGTTGTAGCGAACCATGCCGAGATCCATGGCCGTTTGTTGAGCGAAGTCCTTATCTGCAGCAGGAATGGCCTCGAGATAATGAAGAAGCGAATTGTTTCCTGGAGCGTAACCAATTTGAAATTTCCCCACTGATTCTTCATTGAGTTTTCTTTTTTCAATAAACTCAATGTAGGGTTCCGGTTTAGCTTCCGAAACTTTTTTATAGAGCTTGGCCGAAGCATTGAGAACTCTAAAGGCCATCTCTAGTTTGGGATTTTTCTTTTTTTCTTTCTGGTACTCTTCGAAGGGGATTCCAATCTTTCCAGCGATGTCTTTGAGTGCATCGACGAACTCTACTTTAGTGAAGTCTTTAACAAACGTTATCGCATCGCCTCCGGCACCGCAGACAAAACATTTAAACATGCCTTTGGCGTCGTTTACTTTGAGCGAGGGCTTAGAATCAGGGTGAAAGGGACACAGGCCCTCAAGATTAGCGCCTTTCTTATTCAGAGACATGTAGTGACTGATGACGGTCGAAATCGGAGTTTCTCTGATTCGGTCTTTCAGCTGTTCAAAAGCCATTTCAACCTTTGATGTTTTTTAAGACAATCGACTTAATTTTTGTACCTTGAGATAGGAATATTTTTTCAAACTTAGTTGTATATTGCGATAGAAAATGTTCCGGGAATTCGTGGCGCATATCTTTCGACTGCATCAGAACTTCAAAACGTTTATCACCCTTTAAATGCTCGAGCATCCATTCATAATATCCATCGTGATCTGTTTTTACAAACAGAGTGCCACCTGGTTTGAGCACTTTGTGACAAGCATCCAGAAAGGGCTGCTGGAAAAGACGCTTTTTGTTATGTCGGGTCTTGGGCCATGGATCAGGGAAAAAATAAAATACCGACTGAACTTCGCTTTCCGCAAACATGAACTCCAGTCTTTCACCACGAGCGCGAAGATAACGGAAGTTCTTCACTTCAATCCGGTCGAGTTTTTTCGCCAAAGCAAAACTGCGCTTGAAGCGGTGATCAAGGCCTATGAAGTTTCGGTTTGGATTGTTCTGGCAGTATTCCACCATGAATTCACCAAAGCCTGTTCCAATTTCCACTTCTACCGGAAGATCATTTTTGAAAATGTGCTCATTCCATTTACCCACATTGGTTTCAGCTTCTTCATCTCTTAAAACAAAAGAATCAAAGGCGCCAAGGCGGTCATGGTAAGGGTTGTCGTGGGTGTATTTGAAATCCTGACGATACGCGTGGTTATCGTTGATGGTTTTCTTAGCATTAGGAGTAGTCATATAGAGGTGTTGTTAGCAAAAAAGCACAGAGCAGTAAAATTAAAAAGGCCCCACTCTTTCGAGTGAGGCCCAATTTTTGTCTAATCAGATTCTTAGCCGATCAATTTAAGGGCATTTTGACCTGATACGTTAGCTTGTGCGAGTACCGAAGTACCAGCAGAAGTAAGAATCGAGTTACGTGCCTGCTTAGCAGATTCATCAGCATAGTCTACATCACGGATACGACTGTTTGCTGCACTCATGTTCTCAACTGATGTTTGCAAGTTGTTAGAAGATGAAGTCAAACGGTTTTGGATTGCTCCGAGTACCGCTCTCTGACTAGAAACCTTCTCAATTGCAGCATCAAGTGAGGCCATTGATTCTTGAGCACCTTGTTTAGAACCAACTTCTAAACCTTCAACACCCAATGAACCCGTACCTGCATTGATCGATTCTGGCTCAAAGCTAATACGGTCATTGAACTCATCGTTCCCCGTACCAACTTGGAATTCTTTTTTCTCTCCAGTTCCGTTCAGAAGTTTTGTTCCGTTAAACTCAGTCACCTGAGAGATACGTTCCATTTCTGACTTCAACTGTTGGTATTCCATGTTAGACATACCTCTTTCAACATCTCCTACAGTATCAGAAGCAGCTTGTACTGAGAGTTCACGCATACGTACTAAAATGTTAGACGTTTCGTTTAATCCACCTTCAGCTACCTGAACCATCGAGATACCGTCGTTCGCATTTCGGTTAGCTTGTTGCGAAGATCTGATGTTCGCTTTAAGTTTTTCCGAGATTGCTAAACCAGCAGCATCGTCTGCAGATTTCGTAATTCTTGATCCTGAACTTAGCTTAGAGAAACTTTCTTGTGATTCTCTGTTTACTTTGTTTAGTGAAGATTGCGCCTGTAACGAAGCCACGTTTGTGTTAATTCTGAAACCCATAAATCTATCCTCCGGTTATAACCATGAAATCCTCCTTGCTGGTAGACGGGGTGTTCAAATCCCATCATCGGGCAACCGTGCCCTTTGTTTGTTTTTGACAATCACTATGATTGCCGTTGTTGACCTAGCATTTCGGTTTTATATTTCTTGAGCTTGAGGAAAAAGTTGCCTTTAGTTGATTTATTTTCTTAGAACATGAGAGTGAGGATGTAAGTAGCGGAGAAAAAAAGAGAGCCTGAGCGGATTGCTCAAGCTCTCGAAGGAGAATTTATTTGTATTGGTTAACTTTTTCGATGACGTAATCAACTTCAGCTTTGGTCATGTAAGCAAAACACGGAAGATTTATCACAGATTTTGCAATCCAGTCAGCGTGACCATGAGAGATTTTCCCTCCTATGTGTCCCTTAGCTCCTGGCTGCTCACTCATTGCGCCCGGATAAACAGTGCCGTAACCAATGTCATTACTCTTCAGGTACTCAATGAAAGCAGGGCGAGACTCTGGAGTCATAGTAGCAACAGCAAGGTAGCCATTTTCGGTTACGTTTGAAGCAGGAGTGATAAATTTCAGAGCAGGATTTTTAATTTCTTTTCTGTAGCGCTCACAAGTTTCTCTGCGGGAATCCAGACGAGCTTCGATATGTTTGATGGACTCCACAAGGAAAGTCGATTCGTAAGCTCCCACTCGAGAGTTCCAACCAATAAGACCATGCTCATAGTGAGAAGTTCTACCGTGGTTTAAAAGTTTTGTTGTTGTGGCCGCTAATTCTGCGCTGGTTGTAAAAATTCCACCTGCATCACCACTGGCCCCCAGAACTTTTGCTGGATAGAAACTGGTTGTGGCAACAAAGGCATTTGTCAGTAGTGATTCACCATTAATTTTAACACCAATCGCCTGAGCGCAGTCTTCCACTAAAACGATATTTTTCTCGGTACAGTATTTTCTGATCTCGATTGTTTCAGGACAAGCGTGTCCGTAAAGGTGGACCAGGATTAAAGCTTTTGGTTTGAATTTTTCAACACCTTCTTTTACTGATTGTAGAGTTACATGGAGAGTTTCTTTTGAAACATCAATGGTAAAAGGTGTCGCCCCAACGTTAACGACGGCTTCAAAAGTTGCCCAAAAAGTCATATCCGGAATTAAGACGCCATCGTTTTTATTAACACCGGCAGCACGAAGAGCAAGTTGAATGGCATCAGTTCCGTTAGCACAGCCCAAAGCAAACTGAGTTTGAGTATAGTTTTTTAAGCTTGTTTCAAATTCAGCAATAACAGGGCCGCCCACGAAGTGACCATTTTTAAGAAGTGCAGCCGTTCTTTCTGTAACTGTTTCTAAAAAGTTTTTTTCATAACGAAGAATATCGATAAAAGGAATTTTCATAGTTTCTCTCTAGGTTGAATGTAGGGAGATTCTACTTAAAATGGCGGAGTTTTACGAACGTTTTTTATGAATCCAGCTCTCGAGAATGAGAGCTGCTTTTTTCGCTACCTGTGGGTCCTCAAGCTTCTCATTGAGGCGCTGACGGAGCGCCTCAATGATCTTTTTATCCTTGAGGGACCGGTCCTTACTCTCTGGGAAAAGCTTAGCTAAATCAGAGGGTTTGAACTTTGGAGCTGCCATAAATTAAGCAACTGAAGCTTCAGGAGCACGACGCTTGTGGCTTGCCACTTTAGTCATGTGATCTTCGATAATGTTGTAGAGTTCTAGTTTAGTTTCTTTTGGATCCATACCTTGAGGCATTACTGAGTAGACAACTTCATTGTTAACTTCAGAAAAGATAAACCAAGTGTTCCCAATCTTTTGGAAAAGAACATCTTTTACCTGAGCTGAATTTTTTGCTGAATTTGTGTTATTCGAAGTTGTCATTTGAAAACCCTCCATGGTTTTTTTCTTTGTTGCACTCACATCCTGTAAGTGCGTCTGACTAACTCTTCGGAGGCTTGGTGTAAAAGCTTTAGTCATTTTTTTTTAAACACTGAAAATTTTTTTTACAGTGTTTTGACTAAATCAGTAGGCTGCTTGAAAACCCAGATAACCGGCCAACGTAAATGTTGTTCTTGTCTTAAATTTATCACTGCCCCGATCGACCCACCAGCCTTGCTGATTTGCGGCAGATGTTGACCGGAACGTTGTTGCCGGTTCCATTTCCATCGAAGTGCCCAGGACAAAATCAATGCTCTCCAGGACCTGTTTGCGGTGATATTGAACCCCGATTCGGGGGAAAAAGGTGAGGGAGCGGTAACTTCGTTCATCTTTTACCGATCCCATTTCTTGTGAGATGGTTAGTTGATTAAAAGGGTAGACATTTATTCCCCCGTACAAATTAATACGATTCTGAGTTCCCTTAAAAGCATCATAAGTGATGTATGGTCCGATACCGAGCTTTATACCATTCTCTTTGGCCATGACTCCATTAGTGAGAGTGAAGCTATTACTGAAGGTGCGGAAGTTAAGATTAAAACCAAAGTAGTAACGGTCATAATTATCATCAGGGGTCTGACGGAGAAGGGTGATATTAAAATCCATCGGGCTCATATAGCCTTTGGTTTTAACATCTGAGAGGTAGGGATAACTCTCATAGTAGGGTTGTGTCATCCCGACTAAAAACTGACCCCTGTACCCATGCTTCTCGTAAAGAGGATATTTATTGGGTAGTGGCTCTTCCAGACGATAGTCAGTGGGGTCTTTTTTAAGAGTGCTCTGACCAATTTCTTTTTCGTTATTAAAGTAAATGTAAAGATGATCACGGATTACATAGACTGTGTGGCCCTGGCGATCAAGTGTAGGGATGAATTCATCCTGAATATGAACCTCAGTAGGTTTACCCCGAAACAATGGATCTTCCAGCCACTCGGGAGAGTTCTCCGCTTCTTTTTGAAGTTCGGCCAACTTCTGCGGACTTGGTGCCAGGTGATCAAATTGAGTGTCATTATTAAGAGAAGGATGGATCTTTATGACGTCCCCTTTTCTTAAATACTGCACAACCGGAGCTTCATAGCTTTTATCTTTTAAAAGAGGTGTTTCAAGAACTGTGACAACCGCTTCGAGGGCGAAAGCCTTGACCGAAAAAATGAGCAAGGCAATGATGAGTTTCATTCAAACACCTGGGCCAGTGAGAGGCCAAGGCTTTCATTTGGTTTATTTGAAGCACTTAAGCTCACCAGTTCAGGTTGATCCTTTATGCTTAGCCACTGGCTCTGAAAAAAGACACCAATAACAAATTCACCGAAACGATTTTTAAATGGGTGTTCGGCCGAAAGTAAAAGATCGGCAGAGTTAAATTTAAAACTCGCTTCCTGGGTTGAGTTTCTCGCTATGGCCCGTGCCAGAGGGCTCACCCGGAATTGTGTCTGGAAGCGAAGAGCTCCAAACCACGAATCAAAGTCTTTTGTTTTAAACTGAGGGCCAAAAGAAAAGCTATTATAGTTAATACTTCCACCGGTGAGACCATATGTGGTGCGCTCGTAGTGAACTACCGCACCAGCTTTTACCGGGAGCTTCCACTTTGTTGCAAAATGAACACCGAACTGAGTGGTCGTGCCGCTTGAGGCTTCCGCATCATTAAACAAATCTTTCATATAATTACCCTGAACTCTTCCCAGGAGAAAAGTAACCTCGGGCAAAATCTGAAGTTTTTTGTCGTAATCAGAACGGATGATATTTGTTGGGGCCGGAGTGTACCTGAGTGGTGGCTCATAGAGGGCCAGTTCAGGCTCAACTGAATTAAAAAATTCAGTTCTTATTTTATATTTGCAGCTGCCATCTTCACTTTGAAGATATTTAAAACCCTGATCATCCTGAAGCCGGAAAAAATTCACATAGAACTCTTCAGTCACTTCAACATTTTTATTATCAGATAAACGAATAAGAGTTGTTCCGGCCTTAAGGTGACCTTTTTCAATGCCACTATTTAAAATAGATTTAAGGCTTATCTGACGGTAAGGGTGGTAGTGCTTAGGCTGAGATTTTCTTTTTTCAATTTCGGTCGGTGGCTCTGAGTATTCAATGACTGCTGGCAGATCATCTCCAAGTTTTCGAACGGCTTCAAGATCCAGATTATCCTGAGCAAAGGCCGGTTGAAGGAGAAGAGTTGCGAGCATCCAAAACATCAGACTCCCCAGTGCCGAAGAATAAGTTTTGCCTTCTCAAGGGTCTCAAGATTTGAGCGGAACTTCACCACTCCTTCTTCAATTTGATTTTGATTCACCCATTTGAAATCCTGATGCTCCTTAGGATCAATGGTCACATCCCACTTTTTATCGAGGATGATGAGAAAACTTTTTTCATGGCATTTGCGGTTACGCTGATCAGTGAAATTGTAACTTAGACCAAGATCCACGATATCAACGATGGATTCGATATTGAGTTTTGTCTCCTCAATGGCTTCTCTGAGGCCCCCTTCTTCGAAGGTTTCGTTGTCTTCAATTTTTCCTGTTACGTTTTGCCAGAATTTTCCACGGCGCTCGTTTGTCTGCAGGAGAAGGAAATTGAAGTTATGACTATCATTGTCAATTGCAGCGAGTATAACTTGGGCTTTTTTCGTCTTTTGATCCATAAATCGATTATGGGACAGCAGAATGAGAATGTCCAAAAACTGCTTTGAATTTTTAATAGGTTTGCCTTGCGTAACTGACTACAAAACTCAACTTATAGTTTGCGTCATCATGCCCGGATTTGATATGAATGATGCATGAACGATATTAACTCGATCCTCTTCAATATAGCCCAGTCGCTACCAGGTTTTTTGCTCGCTATTGTTACCCACGAAGCGGCCCATGCGTGGATGGCCTATAAGTTTGGCGACCCCACAGCTAAAAACGAAGGGCGCCTGACTTTAAATCCTGCTGCCCACTACGATCCTTGGGGAACAATTTTTTTCCCGCTTTTTGCTGCCGTCACAGGATTTGCCATGATCGGTTGGGCCAAGCCTGTTCCCATTGAAGTGAGAAATTTTAAAAAAATCCGCCCAGGAATTTTTTGGGTGAGTTTTGCGGGACCACTTTCCAATTTAATTTTGGGAACTCTATCCGCCATTATTTTGGCACTTATTGCGACCAAGGTTTCAACTGGCTGGGAATATTACTCAATATCTTTGCAAATGCTTCGTTACTCAGTTTTTATCAATTTTATTTTAGCGTTTTTTAATTTGATTCCGCTTCCACCACTAGACGGATCGAAGATGGTTTCTTCATTCTTAAAGGGACAAGCTTTGTTTAAATACGAAGGTCTTGCCCGCTACACTCCGATGTTTTTTATTGGAGTGATGGTATTAAGTTTTATGGGGATCCACACGCTTGGTTATCTCTTAGCGCCAGCGCAAATGCTGGCCAATTATTTAATGTTCTCGTTTATTAGTTTATTTGGTGGATTAACCTGATTCAATTGGCAGATACTAAATTTTAAAGGGATTTATGACCGAGAATGAAATTTTAGTAAAAGTAGACCGCTTTGACGGGCCTTTGGCCTTACTTCTTCATTTAGTTCAGAAAGATGAAGTCCGTATTCAGGATCTCGAACTCAACACGATCACAAATCAGTACCTGGATTATTTGCAGAAAATGCAGGATCTAAATTTCGATTTGGCCGGAGAGTATCTCTACATGGCCGCCACTTTGCTTCACCTTAAGTCGCAAACCATCGCCGATGAATCTCAGGATCAAAATACAATCAAGATCACGGCCGGTGAAATGGGTCTTGAGATCCAGACTAAGGGTGATTTAATCAAGCGCCTTGAAGAGCTTGAGCGCTTCCAGCGCCTGGGTCAGCGCCTCTGGGGACTT